>DASPMA010000153.1:0-3352 GCA_035627335.1 Binatia bacterium | reverse complement strand
AAGCTCGCGCTCAACGCAGCGCCCCCGCCATTCACAACGGCGGCCGAGAACGGCGCCTCCGCATGAGCCGCGGTCGCAAGCATGAGTGTCGCGGTTGCGACAACAAACCGAAACATGTGAATCCCCGCTTTTTGATCCGCTACGACGGTAGCGGACGCCAATTGCGCGCGCTGCTTACATTTTTGTACGTTCTTTCCAGGGCGCGCAGGTTCTAATCAACAATCAATCTCCGCAGAAACTCCGCGTCGGACCAGCGCGGGCCGCTGTCGTGGCGCATCAGCGCCTGCAGGATGCCCGTGGCTTGGCGAACGACGACCAGGTCGAGCGCTGGCAGGAGATAAAGCCGCTGATCGCCGGCGCCCGCGGCCATTGAGACGCCACCGAGGCGTCGGGACAGCGCAGTGTCGATTTCGAGCCCCGCGTTGCGGCCGGGGCGAACCAAGCCATTGCGCAACAGCCACCAGGACAGGCCATAGCCCGGATTGGCGCGCGACCCTTCGAAGCATTGCGCGAGTGCGTGCGCGTCCACGCGCCCTTCCCCGTTCTGCATGACGAACCAGCCGAAGCGGGCCCAGTCGCGCGCGCTGAGCGCGGCGCCGGATGGCATGTGCGGATTGCCATCTGCTCCGCGCCGCCAGCGTGCGGGCTCAATACCGAGCGGATCAAAGATGCGCTGCTGCAGATAGGCCAGCGGATCGGCGCTGGTCTTGCGCCGCATGATCTCGCCGAAGATTTGAAACGGCGTCGGGCCGTAGGCGAAGCGTTCGCCGGGCGCGACGCCGGCCGGTTGCGCAATGGCGTCCGCATAGGTGGGCGGGCGCGCGATAGGGCCGCCCTCGATGCCGCTGGTAAGCGAAAGCAGGTGGCGAAGGGTGATGTCGCGGCGCGCGTCGTCGCGCCATTCGTTCAGGGTCTCGGCAGCGCTTTCATCCCAGGATGCGATGAGACCGTCCTGGATGGCCGCCGCGGCCATGACGCCGGTAAAGCTCTTCGTGCCGCTGGCCAATTCCCAGCCGCGTTCGGCGCCGCCCTCGTTGGGATAGTTCTCGAAAATCACCTCGCCGCGGCGCATGACAAGCAGGGATACGCCGCGACGTTCGGCCGAATATGCGGCAGCTGTGGCGAAATCGATTGCTTGAGCACGCGAGAGTGTCGCGAAGCAGGCCGCGGTCGCGCCCGCGAGAAAGCCTCGTCGGTTCATGCCCGGTTCAACGGATGTGAACGCGTTGTCCGTCGCAACGCCTGCTCTTTCGCCGTGCCGGCTGTGCGCGCAGGGCATCAGTTTGGGTCGAACCGAACCCCGGTCATGCGTTCGCTTAGATCCCAAAGGTTGTCGGCCAGCGCCGGATCGATGGCCCAAGGACGCACGCCGCTGAAGCCTTTGTCGTCGGCCGGGACTTGCCGAGCTATGTCGCAATCTTCGCAATAGACCCCGCCATGTCCTTCGAGCTGCACATTGGTCGCGCACCAGACGCTGGTGGCGGCGCCTTGGCTGGGCGTTTTGAAGCGCGGATCGACATTGCCGTCGGCGTCAATCCAGCCCATGGCGCGCTTTTCTTCCTCCGGCATGTAGCGCTGCAGATCCGTCATGATGCCGCCGGGATGGACGGCGAAGGCGCGCACCTTGTGCGGCGCGCCGCGCCTGTCGAGGCCGATGGCGAAGAGCGCGTTGGCGGATTTGGCGCGGCCGTAGGCGAGCCATTTGTTGTACCCGGTGCGCTCGAAGCTAGGATCTTCGAGATCGGGCGGGCTGATGCGGTGGCCGATCGAGCTGAGGGAAACCACGCGCGCGCCGTTGGCGGCTTTCAACGCAGGCCAGAGCCGAGCGGTGAGCTGGAAGTGGCCGAGATGATTGGTGGCGAATTGCGCTTCGTAGCCGCGCGCATCGCGCATGAGCGGCGATGCCATGATGGCCGCGTTGTTGATGAGGATGTCGAGCCTCTTCGTGCGCGAAAGAAAGCCGCCGGCGAACGCGTCTATGCTCTTGGGATCGGCGAGATCGAGCGAGGCCTGCTCGACATTGTCTATGTTCACCAGGGCCTTCTGCGCCTTCTCCGGCGTGCGCGCAGGGACGATGACGATGGCGCCCGCCTCGGCAAGTGCGCGTGTGGTTTCAAGGCCAAGCCCGGAATAGCCGCCGGTGACAATGGCGACTTTGCCTTTGAGATCGCGTTCGCCCGTGGCCTCCCGCGCCTCGGTGCGCGCGCCGTATCCGGAATTGATAGGATTCTGTGTTGTGGCCATAGACGTCACCCGCCTTCCTATAACCTTGCAGCGGTCGGTTTGACGGCGGCGGCAACTTGTTTCGCGCGGCCACGAGCTTCGTCCGTATCTGCGCCGCGCGCGAGCGCGACGCCCATGCGGCGCTTTTTGAAGCTTTCGGGTTTGCCGAAGAGGCGGAGTTCGGCTTGCGGGATGGCGAGCGCTTCAGCGGCGCCGTCGAAGGCGATCCCCTTCTCTTCCATGCCGCCATAGATGACGGCGCTGGCGCCGGGGGCGCGGAGCGAGGTGTCGACGGGCAAGCCGAGGATGGCGCGGGCGTGGAGTGCGAACTCGCTTTGGTTCTGGCTGACGAGCGTGACAAGGCCGGTGTCGTGCGGGCGTGGGGAGACTTCTGAGAACCAGACGTCGTCGCCTTTGACGAACAGCTCGACGCCGAAAATGCCATAGCCGCCGAGGGCGGCGGTGACTTTGCCGGCAATATCGCGCGAACGCTCGATCGCTTTGGCGCTCATGACCTGCGGCTGCCAGCTTTCGACGTAATCGCCATCGACCTGCACGTGGCCGATGGGTTCGCAGAAATGCGTGCCGCTGGCGGCGCGCACGGTGAGCAGCGTGATCTCGAAATCGAACTCGACTTGGCCTTCGACGATCACCCGGGCATTGGCGACACGCGCGCCGCCCATTGCGTAATCCCACGCCTTGCCGACATCGGCCTGGGACTTGAGCCGGCTCTGGCCTTTGCCGGAGGAGGACATCACCGGCTTCACGAAGTTCGGGAAGCCGATTTTCCCGGCAGCCGCTTGCAGTTCTTCGAGCGATGAAGCGAAGGCGTAGGGCGACGTCGGGAGCATCAGCTCTTCAGCGGCGAGCTTGCGAATGCGCTCGCGATTCATCGTGATGTGAGCGGCGTTCGCCGTCGGGATCACCGTTGCCAGCTTGTCGGCTTCGATGCGGACGAGCTCGTCGGTGGCGATGGCTTCGATCTCCGGCACGATGAGATGCGGGCGCTCCTGCGCCACGAGCGCGCGCAGCGCTTTGGCGTCCGTCATGTCGATGACGTGGGCGCGGTGGGCGACTTGCTGCGCAGGCGCGTTGGCGTAACGGTCCACAACAATAGTCTCGACGCCGA
>DASPMA010000152.1:0-3009 GCA_035627335.1 Binatia bacterium | reverse complement strand
GCATGCTGGAACACCCGGCCGCGATGTTCGTGGAACGGTGAGCGGTGTAAGCTCCGGCGCGGAGGGACGCATGCGCATTATCCTGGCAACTATCGCCGTTGCTGCGTCGATCACGGGCGCCGCAAATGCGTGCCCGCCGCCGCCGCCGCCTCCGCTGCCCATACCCGACGAATCGAGCGAGGCCTGGCAGGCGCGGGTGGCGGCGGAAGCCCAAGCAAGCCTGGTCGCCTTACAGCACCAATGGTGGGATGCCTCTCAGTCCGTGCTGCTGGCGCGCGTGGAGCGGCGCGACACCGTGCGCCTGCGCGACTTTGATCCGAACGTTGAAGCGCCGCGCGTGCTCCTGCGTCCCGTGCATTGGCTCAAGGGGTCGGGCCCATCACGGCGATTTCGTCTGACCTACACAGGCATGTTGTCGTGCGGGCCCTATGGCGGCGGCGAAGCCGTCGACGGCGCGGTGGGCGAGGTCTTCATCGTGTTCGTAGGCGAGGGCCGCCCGCGTCAAGAGAGCGTCTTCATCTCGCTCGCGCCTGCAAACGTCGTCGACCCCGAACTGCGTGAGCGGGTTGCACAAGCAACGTCGCGCCCTAGCGGGCGCTGATGTTCGACCCAAAAAAGAACTACGCGGACACGCCGCATTATCGCGAGCTGCAGCCGTTGCGTCTTCCCGGCGGCTGGCGCGTCGGCTGGAACACGCTCTACAAGGATCTCGATCCGTCCACCGGTGATCTTGGCGGCTCATCAATCATCTACCTCTCCAGCGAAGGCCGCCGCTTCATCATCGACGTGATGTTCCGCCCCGAATTCGATCCGAACGGCCGCTTCATCATCGAAGTCACCTACGTGCCATACGAGCGCACCGAGAAAGGCCGCCGCCGCGACGTCCCGTTCGCCCGCCACGCCGGCGACCAGATCATCCACACCTTCGAAACGCGCTCCTACGCCGAACTGGTCGAGCACCTAGAACAACAGATTGCCCGCTGCAGCGTATGGGTGATCGAGGGGCACTAAATCGTCAGATCCGCTCCGGACCTAGATCAGCCGGTCGCGAGCGCTGACGTTTCTCCCTTCGCCGACGCGTCCTCGGCATGCCGCAGCGCTCTCTGCACAAGCTTGTGCAACTTCGCCGCTGATCCGAGCTTCGCGCTGAAGCCGTAATAATTCAGCACCCTTCCGCGACGATCGTACTTGGGCAGCTGGAGGCCCTGTTCGGCTGCGCGCTTCTGCGTCAGGTCCCACTCTATCTCAATGAGCGGATCGCCTTGACGGGGAGGCATGATGAGCACTGTTTTGTTGCGCCGCCTGGCGTCGCGGTGCGCCAGCACCAATTCTTCTAATACGCCTGCAGTTCGACCTGGCACGATGATGGTGGCGGCGCTCTTGTCCCAAAGCTCGTGCACGAGACCTCGCCATTCTTCATTTGCGCATTGATATTCGACAACTCCCTCCAAGGCGTCTTGTGATGTCGATCTCAAGCCGACAAGTGGCAGTCTCCTGCGAAATCCAATTGCTATCGCTTCGTCCATAGTCAGGCGGAAGGGCCATAAATACTCACCCAGGAACAGTGGAACGTACATGGTTGCAAGCGCAGCGAACTCGCCTGAGTTGAATATGTTCTGACTCTTCTGAGTATCGAACGACCGAAGATAGAGTGCGAACCTGGGAATAGAATCAGATCTCTTTGTCTCTTTGATACTGTTGAGTAACGATGGCTTCGCTATCGAACCGCTCAATACTACGCTCTTCGCAGCCGACCAAATGATCCAGAGGATCAACGTGGAGATGAAAGACACCAGAAGCAGCAAGACAAAGAAACCGCCGGCGTCCGGCTCGCCTTTGTGATCTGTGGTGAAAAGTAGGCCGGTGACGTCCAAAGGGGCGAACATTTCGGGTGTTAGAGCGGATCGCAGCACTGGTGCGATCACAAACGCAAGCACCGCAATGGCGATTATCGCCGTTTGCGAAACGGCTATCAGCCGCGCGAAAAGCCAAAACATGCTTCCCCCACCCGCGACTATCTTCGCCGCGAAGCGAGCCGCCAGCAAGAGCTTTCGCCGCCGCGTATTCGTCGATGCCTGCATTGGGCCAGAAGCGGACCCCTCGCCGCTGTGTTTCGCCTGGACACCTCGAAAGTGCGCCCTAGTTTGCCGCCATGCTCGACCACACCGGCATCGTCGTCACCGATCTCGCCAAAGCGCGCCGCTTCTACGATGCGATTGCAAAGCCGCTCGGCCTGCAGACGCACACGCTGACGGAGCAATCCTTCGTACTCGGCCGCAGCCAAGAAGAGCCGATCCCGTATCTCTGGATCGGCACGCTCATCCCATCCTACTGGATCGAAGGCTCGCGCCCCGGCATCAATCAGATGCACGTCGCGTTCGTCGCGAAGACCAAGCAAGCCGTGCACGACTTCCACAAAATCGCGCTCGAAAACGGCGGCAAGGACAACGGCGCTCCCGGCCCGCGCGAAGGCGCGGAAAGTTATTACGGCGCCTTCGTCCTCGACCCCGACGGCAACAATATCGAAGCCTGCTATCGCGGCGCCGATGCGGTCTAACCCGCTGTTCGACATAGCAAAAATTCATCTACCCACGCATCCGTGACCGGCGTCATCTTCCCGCCGCACCCGGAAGCGCCTATGGAAGGGCGAGGGACGACAAGGTCGGCGCCGGAAGCGCGCCGGGCAGGGTGATCATGGCGGACGTTTTCATTTCCTACGCTAGTGAGGACCGCAATCGCGTGCGCCCGCTCGCCGACGCTTTGCAGCAGCGCGGCTTCAAAGTCTGGTGGGATCGCTCGCTCGCGGCGGGCCAGGACTACACCGCGATCATCGAGCGCGAATTGAAAACCGCGAAAGCCGTGATCGTCGTCTGGACGCAATCCTCCGCCGCATCGACCTTCGTCCGCGATGAAGCGGGCCGCGCGCGCGATGACGGGCGGCTCGTGCCGGTCATGCTCGACCGCGTCGATCTTCCGCTCGGCTTCGGCGCGTTCCAAGCCGAAGACTTC
>DASPMA010000151.1:0-6541 GCA_035627335.1 Binatia bacterium | reverse complement strand
CACGGCGTCGGTATCGACATTGCCGAAGCTCTGCCGCCGTGTTCCCATGGCGCCAGCATTGGCGAACAGAAGGTCGAGCGGTTCGCTGCCGATGCGGTCTTTCAGCGCAGCGGGCGCGTCGTCGTCCATCGCGTCGTAGGTAAGCACCTCGATTTGAGCATGGCGCTTGGCCAATGCGGGGAGGTCGTCGGCCTCGTCCGGCTTGCGCGCCGTGGCGAAGACGCGGGCGCCGCGCTCGGCGTAGCGGCGGGCGTGTTCGAGGCCGATGCCCCGGTTGGCGCCGGTGATCAAAACGGTCCGCATGAGGGTCTCCATCCGCAAACGCACGGCAACACCCCGAACTTGGGGCTAAGAAAGGGCTGCGGCCAGTTGAACCTGCCAACAAGGCGAGTAGGTTCGCGCCCAAAATCAAACAGGAAACGCCCCTCATGGACGCCGCTGCGCGCGCCGAATTGCCGGAATCCGCCGATCAGTTCATTGCCAACGCCAAGACCGGCCCCTGGCCAGCCTTCCGGGTCGTCGACACCGCCGCCGAGGCGTTTCTGCGCGGCATGTACGACGACGCCTCGCCCGACGAGCTGGAAGGCCTGACCATGGCCGACCTCGCGACATTGTCGCACGATTTCTGGGTATGGCGCGCCGAGTGTGAAACGGGCGTGCGCGCCTCGCGCATTCGCCGCGGCATCGGCGCGGGCGGACGCCAGCTCGACCGCGACATCCTTGAAGTCGTCGGGCCTGACATGCCGTTCCTGGTCGATTCCGTGATGGGCGAACTGGCGGACCAGGGCGTCGCGCCGCTCGCCATGTTTCACCCGCTTGCGCCCGCGAAGTCGGGCGAGGGGCGCGACTCGCTGATCCAGGTTCATGTGCCGCGACTTTCCGTGGCGCGCGCGAAGGCGCTTCACGACGGCGTGCGCGACAGCCTCGAGGACGTCGAAGCGGCTGTCGCCGATTACAAGCGCATGCGCGCGCGCATGCTGGCTGCCGCGGAAGAACTGGAAGCGGCCAAGACCAACGCGCCCCGCGAAGAAGTGCGCGAAGCGGTGGAGCTGTTGCGATGGCTGGCGGCCGACAAGTTCACCTTCCTCGGCGCGCGCGATTACGACTACGTGCGGGACGGCGATACCTACAAGGCCGACGAGCCGGTCATCCTCGAAGCCAGCTGCCTCGGCGTGCTATGCGACGTGGAGAGGTACGTGCTGCGCACCAGCGCTGAGCCGATGGTGCTGACGCCTGAGCTCAAGCGGCTGATGGACGAGCCCAATCCGCTGATCGTCGCCAAGTCGACGCTGCGTTCGCGCGTGCACCGCCGTACGACCGCCGACTATGTCGGCGTGCGGCGCTATAATGCGAAGGGTGAAGTCGTTGGCGAAGTCCGCTTCGTCGGGCTCTTCACCAGCGAATCCTTCACCGAGCCGACGCGCAATATCCCGGTGCTGCGGCGCAAGGCCGATTGGGTTATGAAAGAGGCGGGGTTCACGCCCGGCGGCCACAACGCCAAAACGCTGCGCAAGATCATTGAATCGTATCCGCGCGAAGAGCTGTGGCAGATGTCGCGCGAGGAATTGCTGGAGATCACGCGCGGCATTCTGCACTTGTTGGATCGCCCGCGCGCGCGTGTATTTCTACGCCGCGACCGCTTTAATCGTTTCGCCACCGCGCTCGCCTACGTGCCAAAGGACCGGTACGACACCACCGTGCGCGAACGGATCGGCGAAACGATCGCGCGCGCGTATGGCGGACAGGTCGAAAGCTTCCAGCCGCAGCTTGGCGAGGGCCAGCTCGCGCGCGTCCTGTTCGTGATCGGCGAGATCGACAAGACGCGGCCCTCGCCGAACGCGATGGCGCTTGACGGCAAGATCGCGGCGCTGACCCGCACCTGGGACGATCGATACAGCGATGCGCTGATGCGCTCCGAATTGTTTGCCTCGGATGCGCGCGAAGAGGCGGCGGACCGCTTTCAGGACGCCTTCACGGCAGCGTACCGAGAGCGCTATCCGGTCGAAGAAGCGCTCATCGATACGTCGGAGATTCTCAGCTCGGGCGACGAAGCCGCCGTCCGCGCGCGCGCTTATCGCCGGCCGGGCGATGCGCCGAACATCATGCGCTGCAAGTTCTACGCGCGTGGCGATGTGCTGGCGCTTTCGGCGACTGTGCCCATCCTCGAAAACATGGGTCTGTTCGTCGACTCGGAAATCAACTTTGAGCTTCAGCTGAAGGAAAGCCGCCTGCATCCGGCGGAGCGAATCTTTATTCACGACATCGAAACGCGTTCGGCGGACGGCAAGCCGATCGATCTGGAGCGGGCGGGGCGGGAGTTCGAGGACGCGTTCGCCGCGATCTGGACAGGGCGCGCCGAGAATGACGGCTTCAATCGTCTGATCATAACGTTGCCGTGCACTTGGCGAGAAGCGGCGCTGATCCGCGCGCTGGCGCGCTATCGCCAACAGACGGGGCTCGATCCTTCACAGGCGATCCAGGAACAGGCGTTGGCGACAAGCCCGAAGATCGCTGCGCTGATCCTGGCTCTGTTCAAGGCCCGTTTCGACCCGCACCTGCCGGAATCGCCGGAAACACGCCGCATCCGTTCAGGCAAGCTGGAGTTCATGATCGAGGCGGCGCTGAACGAAGTCGTCAGCCTTGACGACGATCGCGCGTTACGGCGCATTGCGCGTCTCGTTACGGCGATCCTTCGCACGAACTATTATCAGCCGGGCGCCGAGGGCCAACCCAAATCGTACATGTCGTTCAAGATCGACTCGAGTGCTGTCGTCGACCTGCCGGCGCCGAAGCCCTACCGCGAAATCTGGGTCGCCAGTCCGCAAGTCGAAGGCGTGCATCTGCGCTTCGGTCCGGTCGCGCGCGGCGGGCTGCGCTGGAGCGATCGGCGCGACGACTTCCGCACCGAAGTGCTGGATCTCGTCAAGGCGCAGCAGGTGAAGAACGCGATCATCGTTCCTGTCGGCGCCAAAGGCGGATTCTACCCCAAACGGCTGCCGCCGCGCGGCGCGGCCGGTTATCAGGAAGGCGGCGTCGAGGCGTACAAGACCTTCCTCCGCGGCTTGCTCGATATCACCGACAATATCGTCGGCGGCGAGACCAAGCCTCCGAATGGCGTCGTGCGCTGGGACGATGACGACCCCTATCTCGTGGTCGCGGCCGATAAGGGCACGGCGACGTTCTCGGACATCGCCAACGGCATCAGCGCCGAATATGGGCACTGGCTCGGCGACGCGTTCGCGTCAGGCGGGTCGGTCGGCTACGACCACAAGGCGATGGGCATCACCGCCCGCGGCGCGTGGGAAGCGGTGAAGCGCCATTTCCGCGAACTCGGTAAGAACATCCAGGAAGAAGAATTCACCGTCATCGGCGTCGGGGACATGTCCGGCGACGTGTTCGGCAACGGCATGCTTTTGTCGCGTAAGATCTGTCTGCTCGCAGCGTTCGATCACCGCGACATCTTCATCGACCCCAATCCGAAGGATTGCGAGAAAAGCTGGACCGAGCGCAAGCGCCTGTTCGATACTCCTCGGTCGAGCTGGCAGGATTACGATAAAAAACTCATCTCCAAAGGCGGCGGCGTTTTCTCGCGCAGCTTGAAGTCGATCGACGTGACCCCGGAGATCAAGGCGCTCACGGGCGTCGAGAAGACCTCGGTGACGCCTGCCGAGTTGATGTCGGCGCTGCTGAGGAGCCAATGCGAGCTGCTCTGGTTTGGCGGCATCGGCACGTACATCAAGGCTCGCAGCGAAACGCATGGCGATGTCGGCGACAAGACAAACGACACGGTGCGCGTGGAGGCCGAGGAAGTGCGTGCGAAAGTCGTAGGCGAGGGCGCCAATCTTGGCGTCACGCAACGCGGGCGCATCGCCTTTGCACGCGCCGGCGGAGCGATCAACACCGACGCGGTCGACAATTCCGCCGGCGTCGACACCTCCGACCACGAGGTGAATATCAAGATTCTGCTCGGAGACGCCGTCAGGGTCGGCGCGCTGAAGGCGGACAAGCGTGATGCGCTGCTCGCGTCGATGACTGACGACGTGGCCGGCCATGTTCTGAAACATAATTACAATCAGACGCTGGCGCTCAGCCTCGGCCAGGCCACCGCGGTGGCGGATCTCGACAGCCACGAGCGGTTCATCTTACGTCTGGAGCAGGAGGGCAAGCTCGCACGGCGCGTAGAGACGCTGCCGCTAACGAGCGAATTCGCGGCCCTGCGTTCGGCGCATCTTGGGCTCACGCGGCCGGAGCTATCCAAGCTCGTCGCCTACGCCAAACTCGACTTGTCAGATGCGCTCTCAACGTCGCCGGCGGCGGACGATCCGGCCTTTGCGGAGACGCTGAAGCGATATTTCCCGGATGAACTCGGCAAGTTCGAAGCGTTGATGCAGACGCACCGCCTGCGCCGCGACATCATCGCCACCCGTCTGGCCGACGATATCGTCAACCGCTGCGGCCCGACCTTCGTTGACCGCATTCGCGAAGTCTCGCGCACGAACGCCGTGACCGTTGCGTGCGCCTTCGAAGCGGCTCGGCGCATCTTCGGGTTGGAAGACTTGGTCGGCCGTATCAACGCGCTCGACAACAAGGTCCCGGCTGCGGCGCAAATCGGTTTGCATCAACGGGTAGGCGGCGCCCTGCGCCGCGCCACGATGTATCTGTCACGCAAGGCCGGCTTCGAAAGCGCGACGCCGCCTTCCATTGTGGACGTGGTGCAGCTCTACAAGGCGGCGGTGGAAGCGCAGCGCGCCTTCTTGTTCGACGACCTGAGCGCGATCGAGCGCGAACGCGTCGAAGTGCGCCGGCGCGCGCTAATCGATCTTGGCGCGCCGGAAGATCTAGCGCAGGAAGCGGCTCTGCTCTCGCCGTTCACCAGCGCGCTCGATGTCGCCGACCTTGCGCGGCACGCCAAATGGCCGATCCAGGCCGCAGGCAGATTGCATTGCGTTGTTGGCGCTGAGTTCGGCCTCGATGCGTTGCGCGACGCGGCGATGAACATGAAGCTGGAACAGCACTGGGACCGCCTGGTGTTGCGTCGCGCGGCGCAAGATTTCGGCGAGACCCAGCTTAAGCTGGCCGAAGCCGCCGCTAGCAGCATCGGCGCAACGCCTCAGGGCGCTGACAATGCTTGGGCCGAGGACATGGCGCGCGACTGGATCGGCTCGCTCGGCCAACCCGCGCTCAATGCGCGCTCGGCATTCAACGAACTCAATGCCCAGGGCCAGTGGACGTTCGCAAAGCTGATGCTGGTCGCGGCCGAATTCAACGCGCTGCTGGCGTCGCTGCGCTGACGTCCGTGATCAGCTCGCGCAGCAGGGCGTACTCGCGCTGGGTTGCGCTGGGATTGTAGCGCACGCGCGGGTCTTCCGCCTGCTCGTCTTCGAAGGCGTGCGTGCAGTCTTCGAAGAAATGGATGTCGATCGGCGCCCCGCGCGCGCGTTGCCGTTCAAGCGGCCCGCGCGGCGTGCCGACGATGTAATCCCGCCCGCACAACACGGCGACGCTGCGCGGCGCCATGCGCCAGTCGCGCCGGCCGGCATAGGAGCCAACGCTCGCATAAGGATAAACGATCATCGTGCCGGCCAGCCCTTCGAGCGGTTCGGCGGGCAGATCGTCGATCCCGGTCGCGCGCGCCATTTCCGCGCCGGCGCGCAGGGCGAGCGCGTCCATAATGGTCCAGCCGCCATGGCTCCAGCCCATCGCCACGATGCGCTTGGGATCGGCCCAGCTTTGTCGGCGCGTCCACGCGATCGCCGCGTAGAGATCGCCGGCGCGTTCGCGGCCCTGTAATTGCGCGCCAGTGCAGACCGTTGCGAAGGCCGCGATGCGGCTGATCCGGCGCGGCGCGAACGAATCCACCTGCACCACCGCGGCGCCCGCATCGGCGGCCACGCGCGCCATTCCCTCGGTGAAGGGACGCGGCCCGCCGCAGCCGTGCAGCATGATGACGACCGGCGCGCGGCTCACGCCTTCGGGCCGGGTCACCGTGAAATGCGGTTCGAGCCGCGCCACGCGTTGCTGCAATGTTTCCGCGGAAGCTTGCGCCGGCACAGCCAATCCCAGGACCAGAACGACCAAACACAAGATGGGGGCGGTGGCGCGCGCCGCGCAAGGCTGGCGCTGTGCGCCGCCCGGCGCCAAAGTGCGGAAGGAGCTCCACATGTCCATCAAGGCCCACACCTTACTCGTCGCCGCCGCGCTCGTGCTAGCCGCCTGCAACAGGGCGCCCCCCGCGCCGAGCGCGGAAGTTTCGGAGGCGCGCCGGGCCGCCGTGACCGCCGCGGTTCAGGAGCAGCGCACGCGCTTTGCCGCCGCGCCCGATCCGGCGGCGGCCGATCCCGCCACCGCCTATCAGTTCGTATTCGACGGCCTCTGGACCGAGCGCGTGCCGATGACGGCGTTCGAAGGCGAGGTCGTGCTGGTCGTGAACACCGCCTCGCGCTGCGGATACACGCCGCAATATGAGGGCCTGCAGGCGATCTACGACGAGTATCATGCGCAAGGTTTCGAGATCGTCGGCGTGCCGGCCAACAATTTCATG
>DASPMA010000150.1:0-5011 GCA_035627335.1 Binatia bacterium | reverse complement strand
CCGAGCTGGAACGAGGTGAGATAGCGCGAAATCAGAAAGCCGAGGAAAGCAAGCGCGACGATCGGCACGCGCTGCACGTAGGTCGAGGGCGAATAGCTCCAGCCGGCGGGCGTGTCGGTTCTGTCGGCGAGCGCCGATGTGGCGATGCCGGGCGGCGCGCCGACCATAACCGCGAACGCCACAACCAGCGCGCCGGCGAGCGTGTCGTTGGCGTAGGCGGCAGCGCTCGGCGTCCAGAACACGAGCGGGGCGAACATGAGCCAGCCGCCGATGATGGCGCAGACCCAGCGCGCCCAGCCCATCGTGCGTGAGAGGGAAAGCGCGCCGAACAGCATGAGCAACGCCCCGCTGCCGACGTCGCTCCAGCCGAGCATGGCGTTGCGCCGCGCCGCGCTTGGGACGTCGTGGCCCAAGGCGGGCGGCGGGGGCGCACCCTCCGCGCGCGCTGCATCGAAGAGGCCAAGCGCGTCCGGACTGAAAAGAAGCCATAGCCCGACCGCCATGATCGAGAGCGGGGCCCAAAGGGTCTGGCGGTGCTCGCGCTTCAGCGCCTCGATCGCGCGCTGCGTGCGTATCGGGTCGGGCTTCGGATGCGCTTGAGCCTTGGCGAGCACATCCTCCGTCGCCACGCGCGAGGGATTCATCTTGTTGGCCTGGTACCATGACTTCGGATCGGCCTTCAGCCGCGCGATCATTTCCGGCAGCGTGTCCATCAGCTTGTGACGCGGGCGCCAATCAAGCAGACGCTGTGCCTGGGAGATGTCGAGTTCGTAGTGATCGCCTGCCTGGCGGATCATCCAGGGCTGCACGAACGGATCGTCGTCGAGGACGTCCTCTTGCAGAAACTGTCCGGCGATAGCGATGGGCTTGGGAATCTCCATCGTGGTCCAAGCTTCGCCATGGATGAGTTCGCCGATGCGCGCCTGCATCTCGCGATAGGTCGGCGTTTCGGTTTCACCGATCAGCAGCGTGGTCTCCGCCGGCAAACGCTTGCGGCTGTCGATTGTGCGCACGATGCTGTCGACCAGGTCGTCCAGGTGCAGATATGCCTGGCCGCGATCGATGTCGCCGGGGAAGACGCGGCTGATGAAACGCTTCTCGAAGATCGCGGCGATCTGTTCGGCAAGGAAGGCCGCGCGGCACATCTCGTCATAGACGCCCGCAAAGCGCAGCATGGCGACAGGGATGTCGCCATGCCGCTCGCGCAGCACGCGCTCGGCGTCGACCTTTGACTGCGGATAGGGCGATTTCGGCTCGAGCGCCGCTTCTTCGTCGATCTTCTGTCCCGGCTCCGTCGGCGCATGCACCAGCATGGTGCTCGCCAGCACGAATTGTTCGACCTTGAAGCTGCTCAGCGCGCGCAGCAGACGCTCCGTGCCCTTCACGGTGATCTTGTCGTAGTTCGGGTTAGGATCGCCGGAAAGATCGTAATAGGCGGCGAGGTGGATCACCGAAACGATCTCATCGCCATGTTCCTCGCGCACGCGATGCAGCGCTTGGCCGATGCTGCGTTCGGACGATAGATCGACTTTGACGGCGTCGAACTGGGCCGTTTGCGTCTTCGGGATATCTCGGTCGAGCCCAACGATATCGAAGCGGGCTGATAGAGCGCGGATCACGGCGCCGCCGATGAATCCGCTGGAGCCGGTGACGAGGACGACGCCTTCCTTCGCGCGGTCAGCTCGCGCGGGCGCGGGCCTGTTCCTTGTAACGGTCTGTGACGCGGGCACGGGGCAGCTCCGTTCAGGACTTGAACCGAGGGCCGTTGGCGAAGGTTCCCCCGCGAGGCATGGTGCGAGTGTGGTTTCCCCCGAGTCGCTCCCCGTTCTGCCGCCTGCGCTCGATTATGCGGGCGTCGGCATATTCGCACTGACGGGCGCGCTCGCCGCTGCGCGCGACCGGCAGGACATCATTACCTTTTGGTTCTTCGCGGTGGTGACGGGGATTGGCGGCGGCACGCTGCGCGATTTGCTGATCGGCGCGTCCGTGTTCTGGATCGGCGACGCGACCTATCTGGGCATTGGCCTTGCCGCGGCGCTGATCGTCTGGTTCGCGGCGCCGCATATCGAACGCCTGAAGACGTTGATCTGGCTCGATGCGATCGGGCTTGCCGTTTATGCCGTGATTGGAGCGGCCAAGGCGCTGGCGCTCGGCATCGACCCGTTCGTCGCCGTCGCCATGGGCGTGCTGACGGCGACGTTCGGCGGCGTCATCCGGGACGTGCTGGCCGTCCAGCCTTCGGTGCTGCTGAAGCGCGAAGTGACCATATCCGCCGCAGTGCTGGCGGCGGCGGCCTTTGTTGTTCTCGATCTTGCTGGCGTTCCGGCCTGGTGGGCCGCAGGGATCGGCGCTGTCGTGGGTTTCGGCTTGCGCGCGGGCGCCATACATTACGGTTGGGCGCTGCCCGCGTTCGGAGCCAAGCGTGAAGGAAAAACTTGAGCTTGTCGAAGTCAGCCCGCGCGACGGGCTGCAGAACGAGCCGGATATCGTCTCGACCGAGAACAAGCTCGCGCTGATCGACCGCATCATCGCGGCGGGCTTCCGCCGCCTGGAGGCGGGCAGCTTCGTCAATCCGAAAAAAGTGCCGCAGATGGCGGACGGCGACGCGGTGTTCGCGGGGCTGCCAAAAGGCAACGACGTCACGTTCATCGCCTTGGCGCTCAATCTGCGCGGGGTGGAGCGCGCGCTAGCGGCGGGGGCCAAGGAGATCAATTACGTCTTCTGCGCCTCGGACGGCTTCTCTATCCGCAACAATGGCGGCACGGTCGAAGAGACCTTCCGTGTCTGGCCGGAAGTCGCGGAGACCGCGAACCGCGGCGGCGCGCGGCTGAGCGCGACGATCTCGACCGCGTTCGGCTGCCCCTTCGACGGCGAAGTCGCGGTCGAGCGCGTCGTGGCAGTCGCCGAGATGTGCGCGCAGCAGGATATTTTCGAACTGGCGCTCGCCGACACGATCGGCGTCGCCTCGCCGAAAGACGTGCACGAACGCTTCCGCGCCATCAAAGACGTTACGAACGGCATCCAGCTCCGCGCCCATTTCCACAACACCCGCAACACCGCACTCGCGAACGCGGTCGCCGCCGTGGAGGAGGGCGTGCGCGTGCTCGACGGCTCGCTCGGCGGCATCGGCGGTTGCCCGTTCGCGCCGGGCGCCGCGGGCAACGTGCCGACCGAAGATCTCGCCTACATGTTCGCGCGCATGGGCTTCGACACCGGCGTCGACTTGGACAAAGCCGTAGACGCAGCAAAATTCATCGGCGGCGTGCTGGGCCGGCAAACGCCCGGCATGGTCTCCCGCGCGCCGAAATGGCCGCACACCTGATTCAGGTCAGATCGCAGTCCCAACATCGCCTTCCACGATCTCTTGCCGCATCTGCGGCCGCTCGCCTGGCGCCCAGCGCGGCACGCGGTGTATGACGCGATAGCGCAGCGGCCCGCCGTCCTCAGTGTCGCTGCGCTCCATCGGCGGCGGGATGCAGACGAATTCCGTCTCCAACTCGTCCGGCGAGGCGCGCACCGTGGAATAACCGTAGCCGCCCTGGTCCATAAACGTGAGGTGCGGCGCGTTTTCCGGATTCCGTGCCGCGCGCGCTTGGGCGACGTCGTCGGTGTCGCGCAGCACCAGCGCCGCGCGCACGCCGTGAAGCAGCATGGTGTTGTAGGCGCATTGCGTGGAGCCGTCGGGCCGGTCGTGCACATAGAACGGACGCAGCCGGTTATCGCGCGGGAAGGTCAATGCCTGCACTTCGCCCGCATTCTGCGCGGTGATGGCGCCCGTCACGAATTCGACGCCAGCGGGCTCGAAGGCGCGCGGCGGCAACGTCTCGCTGGCATAGCCGGCCCAGAAGGAATGCTTGTCGCCGACGCATATGGCGAGGCCGGTAATGCCCTCATCGCGCACCATGCTGAAGATCTCGCGATGCTCGAGCGTGTAGGAGCGATGCAAATAGCCGTACTCCGTGCTCGGCCACATATCCGCGAATTCCGGCGGGAGATTTTGCGGATCGACGCGCAGCGAGAGCGTGCCGAACGAATGGCCCCAGATTTTCCACGGCGCCTCCGCTGCGCGCAGGCGCTCCTTGAACCAGGCCATTTGCTCGATGCCGAGATAGGCCTGCGGCGGTTCATTGATCTGCGGGTTGGGGACGTCGGTCTCGCCGAAGCGGATTGTGGCCGGCGCGCCGCCTGGCCACTCTCGTCCTTCCTCCAGAATATCGTTGGCCAGTTCCGGCGTGGCCCCGAAATCCAGACCCGGCAAACCCGAGGCATCAATCGGCGCCGAGTGGTACGACCGGTTGTCAGTCAAGATCATGTCGACGTTCTTGCCGAACCGGAAGGAGCGCTGGATTTTCAGCGCGCGAACGGCGGTGAGGTTGTCCGGATTCTGGCCAAGGCCACGTGCGTCGACTTCGCCAATCGGGCCGTTGGTCACGGCCGGCGCTTCGAACGCATCGCCCGCCCCGGGCTTGGTGACGCGCGCCGGCTGGTACTCGTACCACGCTTGGCTTGCCGCGACCTTTAGTGTTTGCGCCGGCTCCGGCGGATCGTTGAACAGGAACGACTGGCTTTGGAAACCTCTCCAAGCAAATTCGTGATTGTCCCACACGCACACGAACGGCCAGCGTGCGCGCGCATCCTGCAAATCCGGATCAGTCAAATAACCGCGATAGAGGGTGCGATAGTCGGCAAGATCGGTAGGGAAGTGGAAGTTCCGAAGCCTCTTGCCATTCGGATAGCGAAAGACCTCACGCAAGCGCCGGCCGCGATCTCTGCCGTCGCGCCCGTCTTCGGGGTATTTGACGATCTCGTAGACGAAGTCGCCGAGGTGCAGCACGAAGCTGAGCTGTTCGGCGCGCGGGCGGCGCACGTCCTCGTACGTCATGCGCCGGTAAGCGTTGAGCGCGCCGATGGTGACGTCCTGGCAGCTGACGAACGCAAACCGCACAGGCCGGTCGTCGTTTGCGGCAGGCGCCGTCAGCGTACGGCCGACGCGGCTCGTGTTTCCCCCCTC
>DASPMA010000149.1:0-3508 GCA_035627335.1 Binatia bacterium | reverse complement strand
ATATCTCGACCGATGAGGGCGGGTTGTGGGGGATGTCCGACCGCGCCGAATCCGTCGCGCGATCTTCCGGCCAACTTGAAAGCGACCCGGCGCTGAACGCCTACGTGCAGGACGTCGCCTGCCAGGTCGCCAACGAATTTTGCGGCGACATCCGACTCTACATAATGAACCGGCCGTACTTCAACGCGTCCATGGCGCCGAACGGCTACATGGAAGTGTGGTCCGGTCTGCTGCTGCGCGCGGAGGATGAAGCGCAGCTGGCTTTCGTGTTGGGGCATGAGGTCGGCCACTACCAGGAGCGGCATTCGGTCGAAATGCAGCGCACGCTGCGCAATCGGGCCACGGCGGCGGCAGTGTTCTCCATCATCACGGCAGGAGTCGGCGTGGGGATCGTCGGCGACATCGTCTATCTCGGCACGATCGCTTCGGTGTTCGGCTTTTCGCGCGAGAATGAGTTGGAATCGGATTCGCTGGGCTACGCGCATGCAACGCGCGCCGGTTACGATCCCAATGCCGGCCATCTGCTCTGGAACAATCTGATCGCCGAAACGCGCGCCTCCGATAATCCCGATGTGCGACGTCAGGAAACGCGGGCGAGCATTTTCCGCACCCATCCGCTTTCGACCGATCGCGTCGAGGCGCTTACGGAGCGGGCGCAGGCGGCAAGTGCAGGCGAGACCCATCGCGAGCGCTATCGCGCGGCGATTCGCCCGCACCTCGACGAATGGCTGCGCGATGATCTGCGGCGGCGCGACTACGGCCAAACCGCGCTCGTGCTCGATCGCCTGGCCAAGCATGGCGAGGATCTGGGCGTAGTCGAATACTATCGCGGCGAAATAAATCGCATTCGGCGCGCCGACGGCGATCGCGAGCGTGCGATCCAGCATTACACCAACGCGATTGCGCAACCGGATGCGCCTGCGGCTGCGTGGCGCGAATTGGGCGAGTATGCGGAGCGCGACGGACGACCAAGTGACGCCCGCGCGTTTTTCACAACCTATTTGGAGCGGGCGCCACAGGCCGGGGACCGCGCTTTCATCGAAGCGCGCATCGCTCAAATGTCGGGAGGGGGACAATGATGATCACGCGACGGAATCTCTTCGGCGCCGCAGCGGGCGCCGCCTTGCTCAGCGGCTGCGCTTCAATCGCGCTCGCGCCCGCGGGCGCGTTCACGGCGCGGGGAACGGACCTGCAGGTAACGCTGCCGCAGCCCTGGTCCGACCTCACAGGGGCGGGGCAGCAACCGCCGGGCGTGCGCTTGCTCACGATCGACGGCGTGCTGCTCAATCAGCTCTACGTCGCGAGTATCGAACCGGGCGGCGCGCTGGTGAAGATCGCCGACCGCGATACGCCTCGTCCCACCTATCGCGCGGACATGACCCAAACTGAGCTGGTCGAGTTCGTCGTCGATAGCTTGGCAACGTTTGGCTATCAGGAGCCGCAATCGACGGCGCTACGGCCGCAGATGCTTGCGGGGGCGTCGGGCGTGCGCTTTGACATCAGCGCGCGCACGCAGCCGGGCCTTAACATTTCCGGAACGGGCCTGGTCGCGCAGTCGAACGGCAAGCTGCAGATGCTGCTCTTCCTGGCGCCGAGCGAGCATTATTACGGCGCGTTCCTGCCGCACGTCGAAAACATCTTCGCAAGCGCCACCGCGATCTAGCGCGCGCTTAGCCCATCACGAAGGCGTTGAGCTTGTTGCCGTCGGGGTCGCGGAAGTAGCCGGCGTAGAAGCCTGGCCAGCGTTGGCCGGGCGCGCCTTCATCGCTGCCGCCGAGTGAGAGCGCGGTTTTGTGCACGGCGTCCACTTGCGCGGGATCGGCGCAATCGAGCGCGACCATGGCGCCGTTGCCGACGGTGGCGGGATTGCCGTCGAACGGCTTGGTGATGTCGAACGATGCGCCGCCGGGCTTGCACCACACGATGGATTTTTCTTCGGCCCAAACGCGGCCAGCGCCCAGCACTTCGGCGATCGCGTCATAAAAGCGCGAGGCGCGCTCCACGTCGTTCGTGCCCATGGTGGCGTAGCCGACAACGTGCGAGCGCTTGCCGTCAGGGCCCATGGTGAAGACGTTGAGCTTGTTGCCGTCGAGATCGCGAAAATAGCCGGCATGAAATCCCGGCGGACAATTCGGGCGAGGCCCCGGCGCGCCTTCGTCCTTCGCGCCAAGTGAGAGCGCGAGCTTGTAGATTTCATCGACTTGCGCAGGGCTTTCGCACGCGAGCGCCGCCATCACGCCGTTGCCGACGGTGGCCGGCTTGCCGTCGAACGGCTTGGTGAGGCCGAGGCCCGCGCCGCCGCCCGCTTCGCCCCAGGCAATGAATCCGTCCGCCTCGCTGCCCATCATGCGCTGGCGGCCGAGAGCGGTGAGGATGGCGTCGTAGAACTTGGCGGCGCGCGGGAGATCGTTCGTGCCGAGCGTCATGTAGCCGATCATTGGGCTTCCTCCCCTTCGTCTATCGCACGACGCATGATTGAGGCGCGGTCGCGCGCGCTATGCAGGATCCGCAAGACGGTCAATGTGTCAGCGTCCGCCTCGTAGTAGATCACGTAGCGCTTGGCCGTAACGAATCTCATCGCTTCGCCAAACTCAGGCCGAGGCGTGCCCGCAAACGGCATCTCGGCGAGCAAGGCGATTTTCGCAAGCACGGCTTCAATGACGTTTGCTGCGGCGAGGGGTCCCCAGTTCCGCGCCAACCACGCCTCCATCTCGTCGAGGTCCTTTTCGGCCTCGGGCGAAACGATGGGCGTCATTCGGCGGCTTTGGCCGAAGCGCGCAAGCGCGTGACACGGGCGTCACCGCGCCTCAGAAACTCCTCCAGCGGAATGCCCTCTCCGCGTGCGAGGCTGGCGCGGGCCTCGTCGAGCTTTGCGCGGATGAATTCAACGTCGTCACGCCACTCTTTCAGCGCTGCTGCGACGAGATCCTCCACACTCTCCGCGCGGCCTGCCGCGACCTCAGCGCGGGCCCAGGCTTCGAGATCGTTGGGAAGCGTGATGGCGGTCATATCAGACCCATAGCATATTTTGATTGCCGGGACGATGGGGGTGGCAATGGACTGGCAGGCGATTTGGCATCAGATCGAAACTTGGCCGTGGGTTTCGATCGGAACAATCGCGACGGCGCTTGCCGTCGAAGGGCTTGGTGAGTCCGAGGCGCGCGCCGCGGTGACGATGGAGCCGTAGAACTTTGCGGCGCTTGGCAGATCATTCGCGCCGAGCGTCACATAGGCGATCATCGCGGTCTCCCCGTCGCTTAGTTCACGTACAACAACGTCCATGGCGCGGGACGCTCGGTTTGAATCAAACGCAATTCAGGTACGTCTGCATCCGCTGGCCGCCAAACATGCCACACGATGCGACCCCGATCCTCACTTCGTTCCCACGTTTCGTATCGGACTAACCTCTCTTCAGCTGCAAGTTGCGAGAGGCGATTTACGGTCATGCCGTCTGGCCGTCGCCAAAACCGCATGTTGCAATGCCAGCCGTCGCCACGCACTTCTGACA
>DASPMA010000148.1:0-6018 GCA_035627335.1 Binatia bacterium | reverse complement strand
CCTGCGCCGCCCGAGAGTGAAGCGCCGGCGCCAGAGCAACCGGCTGCGGAGCCGCAGGAATGATCATGCGCGCGCCAAGCCGGCGCGTGTTGCGCGCATGGGGCTTCATCATCGCGGTCGCGTCTGTAATCCTGCCGGCGCTGCCGCTCGGACCGATCTTCGCGCAGCCGCCGCTACCGCTGGCCATGTTGTGGGCCGCTTACGGGTGGGCTGCTGAGGATGAAAGCGGCTGGCGCGCGCCCCTCGCGCTCTCGCTGTTTGGCCTGCTTCACGATCAGCTTGCCGGCGGACCGTATGGGCTCTTGGCGGTGCTCTATCTCACGGCTTACCTCGTGGGACGGGGCGCCGCGGTGATCATGTCCGCACCGAACCTGATCTCGCTTTGGGGCGGCTTTATCTTCACTACCCTCATCACGGTCGCCGTCGCTGCGATCCTGGCGCCGCTCGCGCTTGGCGATAACGTCTCAATTGTCCCATATGCTGAGGCCGCCACGATCACGGCCATTCTCTTTCCATTCGTGCGTCCGCTTTACATGAGCGCGGCGCCGTCGCTTCGTCTGCAACCGGGGGCGCGGCGATGAAGGGCAAACGCGTCGGCTCCACACTTCCCAAACGCGACGCCACCGCGATTTTCTCGCGCCGCGCCGCGCTGCTGACGTTCGTAGGCGCCGGCGTGATGGGCACGATCCTCATCCGCATGGGCCAGTTGCAGGCGCAGAACCTGATCAGTCAGGAATACACGGCCGCCGCCGACGAAAACCGCTTCGACACACGCATCATCGCCCCGCCGCGCGGCGTTCTCTATGACCGCTTCGGTACCATCCTCGCGCAAACTAGCCGCGACTACCAGGTCGCCGTCATCCAGAGCGAAGCCGGCGACGCCGACCAAATCGCAGAGGTCGTTCGCCGTGTCGGACTAATCCTGGGGCGTACCGAGGAATGGATGCGCCGAACGGTGCTGCGTTTGGATACGACCGCGCGCTATGAGCCCCAGCCCTTGGCGGAAGGCCTGACCTGGGAAGAGTTCAACGCCATCAACGTGCGTCTGCCCGAACTCAAAGGCATCGTCGCCAACGCCGCGGACGTGCGGGCCTATCCCTATGACATCGTCTACGGCCATCCGATCGGCTATGTGCAGAAGCCGACCCAGCGCGACGTCGACGCCGCCCTGGAAGCCAACGACGAAACGCGCGCGATGTATCTGCGCAATCCGTACGTGCGCGTCGGCAAGGCCGGCCTTGAAGCGGCGCTGGAAACCGAACTCCACGGCGAGCCCGGCTATCGCAAAGTCATCGTCAACGCGCGCGGCGTGGAGCAGGGCGAGGACGAACGCGAGCGGCGCGAGCCCGTCCGCGGCGCGGGCCTCGTGCTCACCATCGATCACGAGCTGCAGCGCATCGCGATGCAGAACTTCGGCGAGCAGTCCGGGGCCGCCGTGGTGATGGATATCTACACGGGCGACTTGCTGGTCATGGCCTCGGCCCCGGGGTTCGATCCGAACCTCTTCGTCAATGGCATCGGCCAGCGCGATTTCGACGCCTACAATCTCGATGAGAAGAAGCCGCTCTTCCACAAATGCGTGACGGGCGTTTACGCGCCCGGCTCCACGTTCAAAATGATCGTCGGCATCGCCGCAAAGCAGGCCGGCCTGGAAGACGATTGGGCGACCAGCTGCGGCGGCGGTTTCTATTATGGCGGCCGCACCTTCCATTGCTGGAGCCGACACGGCCGCGTGAATCTGCATGCCGCGATCAAGCATTCCTGCGACGTCTATTTCTACCAAGCTGCCCTGCGCGCTGGCCCTGAGCGTATCGCCGCCGTCGCCCGCCAATTCGGTCTGGGCGAAGCGTTCGACGTCAATGTGCCAAACGTGCGCGCTGGCCTCATTCCCGATCCCGTCTGGTGGCGCGAGAACCGCCACGAGGGTTGGACTGGCGGTCTTACCGTGAACTACGGCATCGGCCAGGGCGCTATGGGCGTGACGCCGCTGCAGCTCGCCGTAATGGCTGCGCGGCTCGGCAATAGTGGTTATGCCGTTACGCCGCGTCTCGTGCGCGAAGGGCCGGGCGTAACTGATCCGCCGCGGCCGCCGCACATGAGCGGCATCGAAGCCGACCATCTCGCGCGCGTGCGCGAAGGCATGTACGGTGTTTGCAACGAGCCAGGCGGCACGGCCAACAGCGCCGGCAGACTCGAGCTGGTGCGCCATCCCGAGACCGGCGCAGCGACACCGCTCACGCCTGAGAACCGCAGTTGGCAGTTCGTGCAGATCGCCGGCAAGACCGGCACTGCGCAGGTGCGCGCTCTAGGCGCCAATCGCGGTCGCCACTACTCCACCATCGAATGGCGTTTCCGTGATAACGCGCTCTTCTGCTGTTTCGGCCCTTGGCACGAGCCGCGTTATGCCTGCGCGGTCGTCGTCGAACACGGCGGCGCGGGTTCGGCGGTCGCCGGCCCAATCGCGCGTGAAGTCATGAAGGCGACATTGCTGCGCGATCCGGCGCGCCGCACGCCTGCGCGTCTGGCGCAGCTCGAGGGCGGGAGGAGCGCATGACGATATCCTCCGCCGCCCGCAATCCGAACACTTTGTTTGAGCGCTTTCGGCGCCTGAACTGGCCTATCATTACCGTCCTGTGCGCGCTCGCCTTCATCGGCGTGCTGATGCACTTCTCGGTGTCCTCTGGCGCCTGGACCGACATGCCGCTGACGCACGGCATACGTTTCGCCGTACTGCTGACGGTGGTGATTTTCGCCGCCATGTTCCTCGACTCGCGCTTTTGGCTCGCCATCGCATACCCGCTTTATGCCGGAGCGCTGCTCTTGCTTGTCGCCGTCGAATTGTTCGGCGAAACGCGCATGGGCGCGACGCGCTGGCTGGATCTTGGCCCGGTGTCGCTGCAGCCGTCCGAGATCATGAAGATCGGAATCGTGTTGGCGCTGGCGCGCTACTACCAGGATCTCGACCCTCGCCACTCCGGCACCGTGCTTTGGATCATCCCGCCATTTCTCATGATCGTCGCGCCGGTAGCGCTCATCATGCACCAGCCAGACCTCGGCACGGCCATGCTGATCCTGATGGCCGGCGTCGTGATCATGTTCCTGGGCGGCCTGTTGTGGCGCATCATCGCCGCCGGGGCGATCGTCGCCATCGGCGGCGCCATTTTCGCCTATAGCAGCGTCCTGCATGATTACCAGCGCGACCGCGTCAACGTGTTCCTCGGGATCACCGACGATCCGCTCGGCGCGGGCTATCACGTGCTGCAATCGAAGATCGCCATCGGCTCGGCCGGCTTGTTCGGCCGCGGCTACCTGCAAGGCACGCAGAGCCAGCTCGACTTCCTGCCGGAAAAGCACACCGATTTCATCTTCACGATGATCGTCGAAGAATTCGGCTTGCTCGGCGGCTTCCTCGTGCTGGGCTTGTTCGGCGCGCTCATGTGGCTCGCCATGCAAGCGGCTGCCCGTGCGCGCTCGCTGTTCGGCAAACTCGCCGCCGCCGGCGTCGCCGCCACGCTCGCGTGCTACGTTTTCATCAACACTGCGATGGTGATTGGTCTCGTCCCCGTCGTCGGCATCCCGCTGCCCATCATCAGCTTCGGCGGCACCGCCATGTTCACATTGATGGCGGGCTTTGCGATCGTGCTTTCAATCGACCTGCACCGCGATCAACACGGCGCGCGGGGATTGCTCTGGTAGCTTACCAAGCCGCCCGCTCCGCCATCCAGTCCGTAGCGCGCACCAGCGCATCCACGATCCCCGGCTCCAGAGAACTGTGTCCCGCGTCGTGGATGATTTCCAAGTCCGCTTCGGGCCAGCGTTGTTTCAAGTCCCACGCATTTGCGAGTGGCGTGCACATGTCGTAGCGGCCGTGCGCGATGCGGCAGGGGATGTGACGCATGTGCGCGGCTTGGTCTAGCAGCCAGCCGTCATACTCGAAAAAGCCGCCATTGACGAAATAGTGGTTCTCGATCCGCGCGAAGGCTTCGACGAACCGATCTTCGTTGAAGCGCGACGGCAGCGCACTGGGCCCGGCGATTGAGATCGTCTCGCCCTCCCAGCGCGCCCAGGCGCGCGCCGCTTGTACGCGCGTCGTCCAATCGCTCGACGTCAACCGATCGTGAAACGCACCCAGCAAATCGCCGCGCTCGTTGTTCGGAATCACGCTCACATAGCGCGCAAACGCATCCGGATAGATGTAACTCGCGCCCGACTGGTAGAACCAATCGATCTCGCTCTTGCGCAATAAAAAGATGCCACGCAACACCAACCCAGCTACCCGGTCTGGATGTTTCGCCGCATAGGCAAGCGCCAGCGTCGAACCCCACGAGCCGCCGAACACCAGCCACTTGTCGATCCCCAGCCGCTCGCGCGCACGTTCGATGTCGGCGACCAGATCCCATGTGGTGTTTTCGCGCAGTTCAGCGTGCGGCGTGGAACGCCCACATCCGCGCTGATCCATCATCACGATGCGGTAGCGCGCCGGATCGAAGAAGCGGCGCATTTCCGGCGAAAGCCCCCCACCAGGGCCGCCGTGCAGCGCCACCACCGGCCGTCCGAACGCATTGCCGCTTTCCTCTACATAAATCGTATGCAGCGGCGATACCTTGAGCATTTCGCTGTGGCGCACTTCAAGGGTCGGGTAGAGGTCGCGGCGGTGCGGGGCGGATTGACCGTACATGTCCCTGAGTTACGGGCCGAGGGCGGCGCAAGCAAGGCGCCTGGACGCGCTTAAACGCAGGCTGTGAAAAATTGCCGGATCGCCTGGCGTTCCTCGTCATCGATCGCGTCGAACACGTGCGTCACGCCGTCGTCCATCAGAGAAATGCGGCCCGTCTCGCGAAGGCCCGCGAGCACCGGATCGTTCGCCGGGACGTTGGCCCGCACGAACATTTCGCTCGCGGGCTCGCCCCTCGCCGCGCCCGTCAACACGGTGGAAGCGGCGCCGGATTGCAAAGTGAATTGATGCGTTGCCGGCACGACGTCCGGCGCATTGCGTACAATCAGCGCTTCGACGGCGCCTGGCGCCGCACATTGCAGGTTAAGGCCCATCTCGTCGCTGGCGCGTGCGCTGTACATGAGCACGGGCCGTCCGGCGCCGTTCGTCGTTCCATCGCTATAGATCCAAGTGAGGGAGTCGAGGCCCGACGGGCCTGCCAGCGGATCCGTGGGAATGGGCGCCAGCGGTTCTTCCACCGCCGTGGACGCCGCTTCCGTTACGTCGCTTTCAGGTACGGCGCCGCACGCCGCCGCCATAGCCAAAGCCACACTTGCCATCACTGTACGCATGGGCGGCACAACGGCGCGGTGCAGAGCCAAGTTCCGGCGCTTGAGCCATGCGGCGGTCGCGGCCATGAAGGCCTATGGCCGACGGGGCGCCTCCGGAAAGTCTTATCGCGCCACGCGCCGCGCGCGTGACGCTGGTGATGTCGCTGCTGTTCTGCGCCTACGGCATGACGCTGGCGTTTCTGCCGCGCTGGCTGGAAGTGGAGCGCGGCCTCGACGGCGCGGGCATCGGCGCTATTCTCGCGCTCGCGCAATTCATGCGTATTCTCACGGGCCCCGCCGTCGCTTTCTGGGCCGATGGGGCCGACGACCGCCGGGCGCCGATCCGCCTAGTCCTGCTCGCCGCTGTCATCGCCTACGCCGCGTTCTTCTTCATTGCCGACGATTTCTGGTCGCTGCTCGCCACCGGCTTCGTCGCGCTGTCGCTCACCCAGGCCGCAACGCCGCTAATCGAAGCGGCAACCTTGCGTGCGACCGCCGAAGGCAAGATCACCTATGGCGCCGCCCGCGGGATCGGCTCAGTTACCTTCATTGTCGCCAACGTCGCCGGGGGCGTGCTGATCGCGCGCTTCGGTCTGATCGCTGTCGTCGCCTGGACGATGATGTTTCTTTCGCTCACGGCGCTTAGCGCCTGGGGCACGCTCACATCCGATCCGCCGCTGACCCGCGCGCCCCGCGCTGCGCGCTTCGATGCGCTGCGAACTTTGCTGCGCTCGCGCCGCTTCCTCATCCTCG
>DASPMA010000147.1:0-3817 GCA_035627335.1 Binatia bacterium | reverse complement strand
CACGCGCGCATGCAGATCGAGATTGCTCATCACGGGCAATATCCCACGCACATAGGCCCCTACATTGTGGTTAAGGTCGGCGTCTTCATCGTCGAGGCCGGTCGACGCCTCGCCTTCCACCGCGAAATTCGGGCCCATTCGATATCCCAAGCGCCCGGTCACCGCGTCAACGTCGCCGCCGTCATAGTCGAAATTGGTGTAACCCAAGCCCACATAGGTTTGTGCAGTCGCGGCCGTTGGCGCGGCCATCAGTGCGAGAGCAGCGACAGCCGCCATGATTGCAAACTTGTTCATCAGTGTCTCCTCGTTCTCGAGAGCAATCCCTGCCCCGGTCACTGCGCGCCCAACGGCTTATTGGCGGTACGGTTTCGAGGAACGCTGATATTTCCCCACGGAAACGAACGCGCGTTGCGAGGAAAACACTCAGGGGAGAAGCCGCCTTGTTTACGCCTCAGATACCGAAAGCTGATGCTGTGGACGGAACGACCGCAATATTGGCTTTGGCGCCCGAAGCGCCCTAAGGAACCTTGATGGCGCAGACGCAGAAGAAATCTTCGATGGCCAAGGACGGCGATCTCTGGGACGGGAATCTCTTCGGAGAAAACGAACCGCCGCCCGCCGCGGCGGGCGGCTATACGGCCAAAGACATTGAAGTGCTCGAGGGCCTTGAGCCAGTTCGTCGCAGGCCCGGGATGTATATCGGCGGCACGGATGAGCGCGCGCTGCACCACTTGTTCGCCGAAGTGCTTGACAACTCGATGGACGAGGCTGTCGCGGGTTATGCGGATCGGATTGAAGTTGAGCTGGAAGCGGACGGTACGCTGCGCGTCACGGACAACGGCCGCGGCATGCCCATCGATCCGCACCCGAAGTTTCCGAAAAAGTCCGCGCTCGAAATCATTATGACGGTGCTGCACGCGGGCGGGAAGTTTTCAGACAAAGTCTATCACACATCGGGCGGCCTGCACGGGGTGGGCGTGTCTGTCGTGAATGCGCTGAGCGACAAGGTTGAAGTAGAAGTCGCGCGCGACCGCAAGCTCTATCGCCAGACGTTCTCGCGCGGCGCACCGACGTCGAAGCTGGTTGAAGTCGGCCCGGCGCATAATCGGCGCGGCACGACCGTGCGATTCCATCCCGACGCTCAAATCTTCGGCCAGGGCGCCGCCTTCAAGCCGTCCCGTCTCTTCCAGATGGCGCGCTCGAAGGCCTATCTGCAGCGCGGCGTTCAGATCCGCTGGAAGTGTGCGCCCGAGCGCATCAAGGACGACACGCCGACCGAAGCGGTGCTGCACTTCCCGAACGGGCTGGCGGACTTTCTTGCCGAGTTGACGCGCGAGAAAAAGGCTGTCGTCAGCGAGGCGTTCAGCGGGCGCAGCGAGAGGAGCGGGCCGCACGGGCGCGTGGAATGGGCGGTGACGTGGGTGACGGACGGCTTCGGCGAGGCCGACGGTTTCCTGCGCTCATACTGCAACACCATCTACACGCCAGACGGCGGCTTCCATGAGAGCGGCTTTCGCGCCGCCATCGCCAAGGGCCTGAAAGCGTACGCGGAACTCCGCAACAACAAGAAGGCGACGCTCATCACGCAGGAGGACGTGATGAATACGGGCGCAGCGCTCGTGTCTGTCTTCATCCGCGATCTGCAGTTCGAGGGGCAGACCAAGGGCCGTCTGGTCTCGACCGAAGCGGCCAAGATTGTCGAACAAGCCGTGCGCGACCCATTCGATCACTGGCTTGCGGCGAATGTCGGCGACGCGAACAGGTTGTTGGATTGGACCATCACGCAAGCGGAAGATCGTCTGCGCCGGCGCAAGGAAAAGGAAGTCTCTCGCCAGAGCGCAACGCGGAAGCTGCGCCTTCCCGGCAAACTGGCGGACTGCGCGCGTTCCGACGCGAAGGACACGGAAATCTTCCTGGTCGAAGGCGACAGCGCCGGCGGCTCGGCCAAGCAGGCGCGCAACCGCGAAACTCAGGCGATCCTGCCGTTGCGCGGGAAGATCCTGAACGTCGCCTCCGCGGGCGCAGAGAAAATGAGCGGAAATCAGGAGCTTTCGGATCTCGCGCTGGCGCTCGGCGTGCAAATGGGCGCCAAGTTCAAGCTCGACGATCTGCGCTACGAGCGCGTGATCATCATGACCGACGCCGACGTCGATGGCGCGCACATCGCCTCTCTGCTGATCACCTACTTCCACAAGCAGATGCCGCAGCTCATCCGCGCCGGTCGCTTGTACCTCGCCATGCCGCCGCTCTATCGCGTCACCGCCGGCAAGGAGAGCATCTACGCGCGCGACGACGCGCACAAGGACGCGCTGCTGAACGGTGAGTTCAAAGGCAAGAAGGTCGACATCTCCCGCTTCAAAGGCCTCGGCGAAATGATGCCGGCAGACCTGAAGGAAACGACCATGGACCCCGCGACACGCACGCTCGCGCGCGTGGTGCTGGACGACAGCGGCGCGCCAGCCTTCGAAGTGCTGATCGAAACGCTGATGGGCAAGAAGGCCGAGAAGCGCTTCGAGTACATCCAAGCCAATGCGAAATTCGCGGCGGAAGAGATCGACGTCTGATCGCGCGAGGCTGCGACTTCACCGCGCCGTCCGTCAGACGGCAGCCTCCACCGACGCCTGGCGGGGCCAGAGCAAGGCGTCGATCCCATGCACCACGCCGTTCCGGGCATTGAGATCGGGCTTGACCAGGCGGGCCGAGTTGACGCGCAAACCGGTGCGCCCGTCGATGATCACGTCGCCTCCAGCCTGCATCACCGCGCGGATCCGCTTGCCGGAAAACTGTGCAGTAGAAACTTTGCCAGCTGCAAAGTGATAGCCCAGGACGACGTTGAGCAGTTTGCTGTCTTCGTTGAGGAGCTTCTCGAGAGCCGCCCGGCTGAACTTCTCAAACGCTGCGTCCGAGGGCGCGAACATGGTGAAGGGACCCGGGCCCTCCAGCTTGTCGATATGATTGCTCGATCGAAGGGCCGTGGCAAAGATGTGAAAGCCCGCCCGGTCAGCGACGCTGACCACTGATAATGCACTCATGGATACTCGTTTCGTTGATGATGATCTAAGCGCTTCGCCCGCGGACGGCGCGCGTTTTCAATTCGCGTCATAGGCGTCCCGCGCCTTTACGTAGAGATTGTAGAGTTCGCGCAGCCGCGATCCCGGTGCGCCATTGGCGCGGTCGTGAAAGCGCGCCATGCCGGCTTCACGCTCGCCGAAAACCACCGCAACCTCGGCCATCCACGCCTTGTCTGCCGCAGCGAGTTCTTGATGCAATTTAAGTTTGCTCATCAGGCGCTCTGACTGCGCTTGATCTCCTCCCGAAGACCTTTCTCGTCGAAGACGAGACCGGTGTCGGTGTTCCTGATGCGGATAAGGCGCATGCCGCGGCGCGCGAGCCCGGCGGCCCAGCTAAGCGCGTCTTGCGCTTCGAGAAAGGTGGCGCTCGGCTCAAAGCGCAATCCCGCGCCAGGAGAGGAGTTCACAATGAAGGGCATAGGTTTTCCCGGCTCAAACTTTTGACGTATCGGTCGCGGCAAAGCTGAAGTTCGACGAACCAACTGTCTGCTCGCCGTATTTGACGGTGTAGTCGGGCCCTAAAGACCGAGCCAAATTTTCCGCATCCAAACTCGACGTGAACACGCCGGCCAGATGCCACGGCTTCAAGCGCAGGACACCCCAGCCTTGCTTCAGGGTTTCACCCGGGATCGGCATGCCATCGCTCCACGCGCCGCTGGCCGTCCTCGCGGACGGCGCAAAGCAGTCGTTCTTGTTGCTGATAGCCGCTTCTACCACGCTTCGGAGGCCGTGTCGGATTTATATCA
>DASPMA010000146.1:0-2017 GCA_035627335.1 Binatia bacterium | reverse complement strand
AGAGGGCGAGGGTGTCGTGAAGACACACAAAAGGCCGAGGCCAGAGCGGGCGCCACGCTACGAACTTGGCGGTCTCCGCGGCCGCTCTCTTGTGACAATGCGGTAGCTGCGCGCGCCGTGCGCGCAGTGCGGTGAGAGCGCCGCTTAGAGCCAAGCGTGTGTCCACCCCCCTCGCCGCCCAAAGAAGTGAAGCAATGAAGGCCATCGGACGCGGCAACGACACTAGCCAAACCGAAGGTGCTGTCGCCGGGTCGTTTGATGCGCTGTCGCAAACGAGCCCCTGGGCCTGCACCTTCGCAGCCCAGCGATTGCCCTCTTCGCTGCACGCACGTAAGCGACGTCCGAGTACGTCCAGCTCAAGAGTGTCCCCCGGAGACGCAAAGTATCGATCCCGTCTGACATCAAGAAAGATGATCAGGTCTCCGCTGCAGCAAGCGTGCACGTCCGGCGCGAGATAATAGTCCATCGGTACGCCGACGCGGCGCGCGAGCGCCGCGTCGAATCCGTCTTAATGCCAGCTGTCGGGCTGGATGAGCGACTCGTCCTTGGTGTCGTACATGTCGCCCAGTGTCAGCGCGCTCGCGGCGCCAAGGTCGATCAGGTCGTCGTGCTGCTCTTCACGCATTGCTGTCTCCGTCGGTTGGAAATCCTGCCAGTCGGGTGAAGCTCTCGACGGCGCGGCCCATTCGCCGCGCCGTCTCGTCCTCAGGCGCGGCTGTCCGGTTGCACGAGGGATTCGTCCTTCGTGTCGAAAATGTCGCCGAGCGTCACTTCGCTGGCGGCGCCGAGATCCACGATTTCATCGTGAGCGACGGTGGGCTTGTCTTCGCGCATCTTCGTCTCCATTGTTTGCTCAGCACTGCTGGCGTCGAGACTGTGCGCTCGTGAGCGGCGATTTGGCGGATTATCTGGGTAAAGATTTTGTAGGAAGTTTTCGGAAGGTGAACTCAGTCACCATTGTCGGGAATGGCGCTCGCGTGCGCGGCGCTTCTTATCTGCGCGGCGTGCGCAATGCGGCGACGGAAGTAAGTGCGCAAGGCGCCAGCCAGAGGCGCCCCGCCCTTCTCGCATGCGGCGGCAACGCGTGCCAGGTCGCCCGCGGCGTCCTGGAGCACGTCTTTCTCGAACCTCAACGCGGGTTGCAGCCGGTCATCGGCAGCCCGAGCCGCCCGCCTTGCCTCGATATTCGCGTTGGCGTCGAGGTGCCGTGTGATCGCCAGATAGGCGCCAGTGTAATCCCGCTCAGGCGCGATCGGGGCGCTCAGCTCGGCTGGGGCATAAGTTTCGAGCGCCCATTTCATCAATTGCTGACGCCAGAGATAAAGATCGCGCAGTTCGCGTTCGGACCAGAAAGCGACTTGGTACATCCGCGAGCTATTGAGTTTGACCAGGCGCTCGGAAGCAAGAATGGCGAGAGCGTAACGGACCGGCGTTGCGCTCACGCCGAGTTGGGAGGCGAGCTTGTCGATGTCGAGCCGCTGACGGATTGCAAAATGGCCCGACAGGATCGCCTTCTTGATCTCCTGATAGACGCGTTCGCCCGGACGCAGATCAAGCGCCATCCCCGCCTCGTGGGTCGTTCGCGGCGTAGTGCGCTTTGAGCTGTGCTTCGATGTCCGGCGTCAGCGCATCGACGTGCGGCATGAACCCGCGCTGTTCGCGGAGATAGTTGATCGGGTCCTGCCCCTCCCAACCGCCCAGATTGGGCCGGTGGATGCGATAGCCGATCAACCGCTGCATATCCTCCGGGAATGCGGCCGCCACTTCGCGCGGATAAGCCAGAAACTGGTTCTCGTACGTCTTCAGCCAACCCAGACAGTAGCTGACGATGACGCCCGTGCGCGGCAAATCGGTGAGGTTCTGGCCAGCACCGTGCGTCAGGGAGCCCAGAAAGAGCAGCGCCGAGCCGCGTTTCATCGCGCCAGGGACGCTATCGGCAGGATCGATGCTGCGATCGAGTTCATGACGATGGCTGCCGCGCCACAGGCGCGTGGCGCCATTCTCTTCCGTGAAATCG
>DASPMA010000145.1:0-5090 GCA_035627335.1 Binatia bacterium | reverse complement strand
TCGGCTCCCGTTTCGGCGGCGTGCCATCGGCGCTTCCAGCGCCGCACTTTCCTGAAGTGACATGGGAGCGCGTTCGCGTCCTGTTTCAGCCCGCATTCACCATCGCTTTCCTCGCGGGTGTCGAAAGCTTGCTGTCCGCCATGGTCGCGGACGGCATGACGGGACGGCGTCATCGCTCGAATTGCGAACTGGTGGCGCAGGGCGCCGCCAACATCGCCTCCGGCCTGTTCGGCGGCATCTCCGCGACAGGCGCCATCGCGCGCACAGCGACCAACATTCGCGCCGGCGCCAAGACGCCGATCGCCGGTATGTTGCATGCGGTGTTCATCCTGGCGTCGATGCTCGCCCTCGGCCCGCTTATGGCCTTCGTGCCGCTGGCGACGCTGGCGGCGGTTCTCGTCATGGTCGCGTGGAACATGAGCGAACATGAACGCTTCCGCCACATCCTGACCGGCCCTGTCGGCGATCGCGTGGTGCTGCTCGCCACGTTTGGACTCACAGTTCTGGTCGACCTGACCGTCGCGATCGAGGTCGGCATCGTCCTTGCGGCCATCATCTTCATGCATCGCATGGCTGAATCCACCGCCATCGAGAAGGGCGTCTCGCTCATCCAGCGCGACCAGGACGATTTCAGCGGACCGGCGCGCGACGCGTACACGGCGCGCCGTGAATTGCCGAAGGGCGTGGAGGTGTTCGAACTGCGCGGCCCCTTGTTCTTCGGCGCAGCGAGCCGGCTCAACGACGCGTTCGAAGCGGCGTTTCCGCCGCCGAAAGTGTTTATCCTTCGCTTCGAAGCCGTGCCGATGGTCGATACGTCCGGCGTCGGCGCGCTCAGCCGCTTCCTTAAGCGCTGCGAGACACACGGCACGTGCGTTCTGATCGCAGAACTCAACAGGCGCGCCCACGCAGTGCTTCGGCAGATGGGCGTGTTGGACCTTGCCAACGTGGAAGTGCTCGAGACCTATGGCGACGCGATTGAGCGTGCGGCGGCCCTCGCCGGCCGCGACTAGTTCGCGTTAAGCGTTTCGACGATGCGGATCACGTCTTCGTACGCCTGGCTTTGCGGATGGCGTACGGGTAGGGGCGTCTGCGCGCGGATCGAGTCGGGCACACGGGCGTCGCGGCAGATCGCGCCGGCGAAGCGCGGCCGGAAGCCCAGATATTCGTTACACGCGAGCGCGAACTGATCGAACACCTTGCGCCCTTTGACACGATTTTCGGCGATGTTCACAATCACCCACGGCGTGATCTGCGCGCCTTGCAGGCGCAGCAGTTTCACCATGGCGTAAGCGTCGGTGAGTGCGGTCGGCTCTTCGGTGGTGACGAGGATCAGCCGGTCGGCGGCGCGCGCAAAGCGCAGGACGGTTGGGTCGATGCCGGCAGCAAGGTCGAGAATGACGCGATCGTAGTGCGGCGTAAGCTTGTTGAGGCTGGTGCAGATGCGGCCCACTTCTTCGAGCTTGACCGCGCCCAGAGCGCCTGAGCCGGAATGCCCCGCGATCAGATCGAAGCCGCCATTGCGGCCCGGGCCGCCGAGAACTGGCGTGACGGCGGCGTCCAATTCCAGAAAGCCGCGCACGACGGAATGCACGTCGGCTTGCGGGCGAACGCCGAGTTGCACGTCGACATTGGCGAGGCCGAGGTCGCAGTCCACCAAGAGCGCGCGCTGCCCAGCGCGGCCAAACGCGATCGACAGCATGGTCGACAGCCACGTCTTGCCGACCCCGCCCTTGCCGGAGGCGACGGCGAAGATCGGCGCTGCCCGCGTACGCGGAAGCGGCTCGGAAGGCATGGCGGCGTTCGCGCCTGACATGGCTTGATATAGCGCCGTGACTCATTTCGGAGCGGTTAGCGGTGCAGGCGGTTTTGGTTAAGCGGTGGTGAATGACAAGGAATTATAAAGGTACGGAGCGCGAGCCTTCAGGCTCGCATTGGTTTGGTCTAGCAGCTCAGCTGAAAGAGAACGCGCCTTCGGCGCGTGGGCGAGCCTGAAGGCTCGCGATCCGAACCTGTCTACACCTGCCCCATAGCCTTCAGCCGCACCTTCGCGTGCACTTCGCCCTGTGACAGCACAGCCGTGCTGGGCCGGAAGCGCTCGATCAGCGAGCGCACGAACGGGCGGATGGCGGGGGAGGTGAGCAGCACGGGCGTTTCGCCGAGTTGCGCGGCTTTCTCGAACGCGGCGCGCACGTCGGCGACGAAATCGTGCAGCTTGGACGGCGCGAGCGCGAGCTGGCGATGCTGGCCTTCGCCGATCAGGGCTTCCGCGAACGCCTGCTCCCAAGGCGGCGAAAGCGTGACAATCGGCAGGGAGGCGTCCGCATTGCGGTGCGCGTAGCAGATCTGCCGCGCGAGCCGACCTCGCACATGCTCGGTGATCAGCACGAGGTCGTGCATGGCCGGCGCAGCTTCGGCGATCGCTTCCACAATGGAAGCAAGATCGCGGATCGAGACGCGCTCTTTCAGCAGGTTCTGCAGAATGCGTTGCACGCCGGACCAGGAAATATGCGCCGGCGCGACGTCGTCGAGCAGCGTTTGCGTGTCCTTGGGCAAATCCTTGATGAGCTTCTTGACCTCAGCGAAGGTCAGAAGCTCGCTCATGTGCTCTTTGATAATCTCGGTGAGGTGCGTCGCGAGCACCGTCGCGGGATCGACAACTGTATAGCCGCGGAAGCTCGCTTCCTCGCGCGCGCGTTCGTCGATCCATTTGGCGTCGAGGCCGAACGCTGGCTCTTTCACAGCTTCGCCGGGCAGGGAAATGCCGGCGCCGGTCGGGTCCATCGCCAGCAGCGCGCCCATTTTCAGTTTGCCCTCGCCCGCATCCATTTCGCGCACGCGGATCGCGTAGGCGTCGGCGGTGAGCTGCACGTTGTCGAGGATGCGCACGCTCGGCATCACGAACCCGTATTCCTGCGCCAATGTCTTGCGCAGCGCCTTGATCTGGTCGGTGAGCCGGCGGCCCGTGACGTCATTGATCAGCGGCAGCAGCGCAAAGCCCAGCTCGATGCGCACATCGTCCATCGCTAGAGACGCGGCCGGCGTTTCCTCAACCGCCGGCGGGGGTGCGGCAGCAGCCGCTTCGGTCGCCGCGAGCGCGGCTCGGTTCGATTGCCGCAAGCGCCATGCGAGCAGACCCGCCGCGGCGCCCAGGATCCAGAAAGGAATGAGCGGCATGCCCGGCAGCACGCCCACGCCGAGCGCACAGACAGCAACAACGCCAAGCGCGACAGGGTAGGAGGCCAATTGCTTGGCGAGCGCCTTGTCCGCCGCGCCGTCGACTCCGGCCTTGGTGACGAGCAAACCCGCGGCGACAGAGATGACGAGCGAGGGAATCTGCGTCACTAAGCCGTCGCCGACGGTCAGCAGCGTGTAGGTGCGCCCCGCCTCGGCGAAGTCCATGCCATGCGAGACGACGCCAATAATGATGCCGCCGATAATGTTGATGAAGACAATCAGCAGGCCGGCGATGGCGTCGCCGCGCACGAACTTCGAGGCGCCGTCCATGGCGCCGAAGAATGAGCTTTCTTCTTCCAGCGCCTTGCGGCGGGCGCGTGCTTCGTTCTCGTTAATGAGGCCGGCGGAGAGGTCGGCGTCGATGGCCATCTGCTTGCCGGGCATGGCGTCCAGGGTGAAACGCGCCGCCACTTCGGCGATGCGCGTCGAGCCTCGCGTGATGACGACAAAGTTCACGATCACCAGGATCGCGAACACGATCACGCCGATCACGAAGTCGCCGCCCATCACGAACTGCGCGAACGCCGCGATCACTTCACCAGCGGCGTGCTCGCCGGTTTGGCCGTTCGCGAGGATAAGGCGCGTCGTTGCGATATTCAGAGCCAATCGCAACAGGGTCGCCAGCAGCAGCACGGACGGAAACGCCGTGAACTCCAGCGGCTTCTTGATCATCAGCGCCGTCATCAGCACCAGGATGGAGAAGATCAGCGACACCGCCAGCAGCATGTCGAGCAGCACTGGCGGCAGCGGCACCAGCATGATCGCCAGAATGCCGAGCACGCCGGCCGCCAGCGCGATCTCGCCGCGCATGAGCGCGGGCCCGATGTCGGCGAGCGTAAAGCTTGGGCGCGCGGGTTGGGCTGCGTCGGTCATGACGCCCACATTCCCCCTCTCCCGTGCGGAGAGGGGGTTAGGGGGTGAGGGGCGTCAAGCTGCCGCGATGTTGCAGAAGGGGACTGCATGAACTCTCGAACAGCGCGCCTAATTGGTCGCCCCTCATCCCCCGACCCCTTCTCCGCGAGGGAGAAGGAGAGTGCAGCTGCGCTCATCATCACGCCGCCTGTCCCGTCGGCGGGGGCGGGATGCGCACGCCTTCGTCGGAATATTGCTTCAGCTTGTTGCGCAACGTGCGGATCGAAATGCCGAGAATGTGCGCGGCGTGCGTGCGATTGCCGAGACAGTGCGTGAGCGTTTCCAGAATGAGATCCTGCTCCACGTCAGAGACTGTGCGCCCGACCAATGCACGCGCGGCGGCCTGGCCCGCTTCGATCGCCGCGCCCATATCGTCGCGGCGCGCGCCCACGGGCGCGCCATCCGGCGCACGAATCGCTTCGGCGCCGACATCCTCGCCGTTCGCCAGCAGCACCGCGCGATGCATCGCGTTTTCGAGTTCGCGCACATTGCCCGGCCAGACGTGGCCCAGGACCTGCGCGAGGCCCTCGCGCGAAAGCTTGCGAGCGGGCCGGCCATTGGCGCGCGCGTATTTCTCGATAAAGAAACGCGCCAGTGCGGCAAGATCGTCTTTGCGCTCGCGCAGCGGCGGAATGCGCAGGTTCACTACGTTGAGACGATAAAGCAGGTCCTCGCGGAATTCGCCCGAGCGGACGAGCGCGGAAAGATCGCGGTTCGATGTCGCCAGCACGCGGATGTTGACCGGCACCGGTTTGCCGCCGCCCACTCGGTCGATCACACGCTCCTGCAACGCGCGCAGCAGCTTCGATTGCAGGCGCAAATCCATCTCGGAGATTTCGTCCAGCAGCAACGTGCCGCCGTCGGCCTCCTCGAACTTGCCGATGCGCCGAGCCACCGCGCCGGTGAACGCGCCTTTCTCGTGGCCGAACAATTCGCTCTCGAGC
>DASPMA010000144.1:0-8753 GCA_035627335.1 Binatia bacterium | reverse complement strand
GCCGGCTCTCGCCGAGCTGGGCACCAGCTGCCCCGATCACTTCCTGCGCACCAAGGTCAAGCCGCTGATCCTCGACCTGCCGGCGGACGCCGAGGTCGAGGCATCCCTCGCCCGCCTGAAGGAGCTGCACGAGCAGTACCGCGCCGACTACACCGCGTACTACGAGAAGCATGCCGACGCCGCTTCCCCGGCCATCCGCGGCGCGGATCCGGCCATCGTGCTGGTGCCCGGCGTCGGCATGTTCAGCTTCGGCGCGAACAAGCAGACCGCCCGCGTCGCCGGCGAGTTCTACGTCAACGCCATCAACGTGATGCGCGGCGCCGAGGCGGTGTCCACCTACGCGCCGATCGACGAGAGCGAGAAGTTCCGCATCGAGTACTGGGCGCTGGAGGAGGCCAAGCTCCAGCGGCTGCCCCAGCCCAAGCCGCTGGCCACCCGCGTCGCGCTGGTCACCGGCGCGGCCTCGGGCATCGGCAAGGCGATCGCGCACCGGCTCGCCGAGCATGGCGCCAATGTCGTCATCTCCTCGCGCAAGGCCGACGCGTGCGAAGCCGCCGCGGCGGAGATCAACGACGCGGTGGGGCGCAAAGCCGCCATCGCCATCCCCTGCAACATCGCCGTGAAAGAGGCGCTGCAGCAGCTGGTCAGCGAAACCGAGCGCGCTTTCGGCAAGATCGACATTCTCGTCTGCAACGCGGCTTCCAATCCATATTTCGGCCCGATGGGCGCCATGAGCGACGAGCAGTTCACAAAGATCCTGCAGAATAACATCGTCTCCAACCACTGGCTGATCCAGATGGTCGCCCCCGCCATGTGCGACCGCAAGGACGGCTCGATCGTGATCATCTCCTCGATCGGCGGCCTCAAAGGCTCAGCCGTGCTCGGCGCCTACGCAATCTCGAAGTCCGCCGACATGCAGCTCGCGCGCAATCTCGCGCTCGAGTTCGGCGGCGACAATGTGCGCGTCAACACCATCGCGCCCGGCCTCATCCAAACCGATTTCGCCAAGGCGCTGTGGGACAATCCGCAGATCCTGAAAACCTACACCGAACACTCGTGCCTGAAGCGCATCGGCCAGCCCGACGAGATCGCCGGCATGGCCGTGTTCCTTGCGTCAAAGGCCGGAGCTTTCACTACAGGCCAGACCTTCGTCATCGACGGCGGTCAAACGTCCATTTGAGGTTGATCCCCGGCCCCTTCGCGCTATCACCGACGTGAGGGTTTGGAGACGCGAATGAGATTGGGTTGGATTGCCGTCGCCATTCTTGCAGGCGCGTGCGCTACCGCATCGGGTGACAACGGACGGCCGCTGACGCCGTCGGCGCTGATGTCCCACATCGAAGTGCTCGCCTCGGATGAGTTCGAGGGCCGTGCGCCCGGCACGCGCGGCGAAGAGTTGACCGTCCAATACATCACGGAGCAATTTTACGCGGCTGGCCTGCAGCCGGGCGTCAATGGCAGCTGGGTGCAAGAGGTACCCATGGCGACGGCGGAGGTGACCAACAATCCGACGCTACGCATCGGCGACAACACCTACGCCTACGGAACGGATTTCGTCGCCTGGACCAAGCGCCAGGATCAGCCGCGCATCTCGCTGGAGAATGCAGAGCTCGTGTTCGTCGGCTACGGCATCACCGCGCCGGAGAATGACTGGAACGATTGGGGCGATGTCGACGTGCGCGGCAAGATCGTCGTCTTCTTGATCAATGATGCCGATTTCGACACTGGCGACGATCGCGGCTTCGGCGGCCGGCGCATGACCTATTACGGCCGCTGGACTTATAAATACGAAGAAGCCGCGCGCCGCGGCGCCGCCGGCGCGCTGATCATTCACGAAGATGCGGCCGCGGCTTATCCATGGGCCGTCGTCAACTCCTCCTGGACCGGCCAGCAATTCGACCTCGCGCGCGCCGACCATGGCGCCGATCGCGTCGCCATCGAAGGCTGGATCACCAACCAGGTCGCGCGCGCTCTCTTCCAACGCGCGGGGCTGGATTTCGACGCTGAGCGCCGCCGCGCGCAGAGCCGCGGATTCACGCCCGTCTCGCTCAATCAGCGCGCATCGATCTCGCTGGAGACCCGCATCACGACGCACATGTCCCGCAACGTGATCGGCGTCATCCCTGGCCGCGATCGACCGGATGAAGCCGTGCTCTACGGCGCGCACTGGGATCACCTCGGCCGCTGCACGCCCGTCGATGGCGACGACATCTGCAACGGCGCGCTCGACAACGCGACCGGCGTCGCCGGCCTTATCGAACTGGCGCGTCAATTCCGCGCCGATGGCCCGACCCAGCGCAGTGTCGCTTTCATCGCCTTCACCGGAGAAGAATCAGGCCTGCTCGGTTCGCAATATTACGCCGAGCACCAGGTGTTCGAGCCGCGCAACACGGCAGCCATGATCAATATGGACGGCCTCTCGGTCGTCGGCCCGGCCTATGACATGATCGTTGTCGGTTTCGGTCAGAACGATCTACAGGATCGGCTCGCCGAGGCGGCGCATGCACAGGACCGCCGCATCTCGCCGGAAGCATATCCCGAACGCGGTAGTTTCTATCGTTCGGACCATTTCAATCTCGCCAAGACGGGCGTGCCCGTCCTCTACGCCGGCAGCGGCACTGATCTCGTCAATGGCGGCCTCGAACGCTCGCGCGTACTGTCGGACGCGTATCTCGCGACGCGTTATCATAAGCCGGACGATGAAATTCAGCCGAACTGGGATCTCACCGGCGCGGAGCAGGATTTGCGCTTGCTCTATGCCGTCGGCCGCGGAGTCGCCGACAGCGCCGATTGGCCAGCGTGGAGCGAGCAAAGCGAATTCCGCGCCGCGCGCACGGCGCAAGGGCGTTAATCTCACATCCCGTCGGAGAAGGACCGTACTAGAACGCGCCGATCACCGGCACGAGCTTGGCTTTTAGCGATCGGGCGGTGAACGGCTTCATGATCGTGTCGCACGCGCCGGCGCCTTCATCGGCGTCGCCCGCGACCATCAGGAACGGCGTCTTCGCCGTCCGTTCTTCCGCGCGGACGTGCGCAAGCAATTCGGCGCCGTTCATCGGCGTCATGTGCGCGTCGGAAATGACCAGCGCATAGTCCTTGGCCCGCATCTTGGCGAGCGCGGCGGCGCCATCATTGGCTTCGTCGATATTGGTAAAACCGAGCTGGCGGAGCAAATTGCGCAGAATGCGGATCATCGTGTCGTAGTCGTCCACGATCAGGATCGGCATTGTCATCGACACGGCGGTCATCGGCGCGGCTCCATACCCTCGGCGCTTGGGGAAGCGGGCTTGTCCCGCCGCCGGTCCGGGGTGCGACGGTCCGGCGGCGGGACAAGAGCCGGCGTTCGTTGCGCCTGTTCTTGCGGATACCGATAGCAAACAGCTCAGAATTTTCGGTAAAACAGCATTTAAGCATGGGTGAACGCGGGGCCCATGAAACATCCTGCGCTCACGCTTTGGCAACGAACGCGCGCATGTTTGGTCAATTGCGAAAGAGTTTGTGAACGAATGGAAGCGCTAGGCCCTAACGCCAACGTTCCGGAAGATGCGCGCGGCGCGGCCATAGCGCTCGGCAATTTCGATGGCGTGCATCTGGGACATCAGGCCGTCATCGCGTCCGCGCGTGCGATTGCGGACGAACGCGGCATCGCTCTTGGCGCTGCAGTATTTGAGCCCCACCCGCGCCGCTTCTTCAAACCCGATCTCCCACCGTTTCGTCTGCAATCTCGCACGCAGCGCGCTCGGGCGCTCGGCGAAGCAGGCGTGCGGGAAGTATTCGAGATCGGCTTCGACGCTGCGCTCTCACAATCGAGCGACCGCGAGTTCGCCGAGCGCATCTTGCGCGATCTCTTGGGCGCGGCGCATGTCAGCGTGGGCGCTGACTTCCGCTTCGGCAAAGGCCGCATGGGCGATGCCGCCAGCCTTGCTGAGCTTGGCGACGAGTTCGGGTTCAGCGTCGAAGCCATCCAACCCGTTCCGGAGGGCGCCGAGAAGATTTCATCGAGCGCCATCCGCGACGCCATAGCCGATGGCGAGATGAACAAAGCCGCAGCCATGCTCAGCCGGCCCTGGGCAATCGAAGGCGAAGTGCTGCGCGGCTTCCAGCGCGGACGCGATCTCGGCGTTCCAACGGCGAACCTTTCGCTTGGCGATTATCTCCGCCCGCGGCTCGGCATTTATGCAGCGCGGGTCGATGTTGGCGACGGCGTGCTATTGCCAGGTGTGGCGAGCATCGGAGTCAATCCCACCGTCGGCGCATTGCCCGAGCCGGTGCTTGAAGCGCATTTGTTTGATTTCAGCGGCGAGCTTTACGGCAAGCAGATCGAGGTCGAACTGATCACGTTCCTGCGCGACGAAGCCAAGTTCGACGACGTCGAAGCCCTCAAGCGTCAGATGAAACAGGACGTGATCGACGCCCGCAGCGCGCTGGCGCGGGCTTAGGCTTCGGCGACCTTGGCGGCGACCTTCGCCGTGACCTGCCGCAGGCCTTCGAGCACCGCGGCGCGCGTGGCGGCGTCGCCATGCACTTCCGGACGGCGCAGCGATTTCATCGCCGCCACGTGAACGCGGATTGCGCGCACATCGAGCGCTGCATCCTTGCGCGCGCCGCCGGTCAGGTCGCACAAGCTGCGGCCGGCTTCGCTCAACTCTACCAGCGCGAACACGCCGGCTTCGTTGAGAATTTCGTTGGCCAGATCGTAGACACGGCGGATGTCGTTGCCGCTCGAGGAGAACGCGACGCTGGAAGTGAGCGCTTCGATCGAGGCGATTTTCGCATCCAGCGCGCTCATGCATTCGGCGCGCACGGCTTCGAGCTGTTCAGTGGCGCGGCTGATTGCGTCCGCGACGGTGACGCCGCCCGGTCGATCGACGGCTTTCGCCAAACGGTTCTCGGGACGGAAGGTGCGCACCACTGTCATGCAAATCACTTATGGAGCGCTGGGTTAAGGTTAGACGAATTCTCGCTGACTGCGTCGATTTCGGAGTTCATATCGCCGCCACGGCGCCCTGGCGTACCGTCGGGCGGGCCATCGCCCTTCCAACGCCGGTCGGGACCAACGTATTTTCCGGCGTCCACGTACGGGCGCTTGTCACGCGCAATGAACATGATGCGCTCGAGCAGCACCTTCGGCGTAAAGGGCTTCGCGACGAAGAAGTTGGCGCCTGCGTCGCGCGACAGCATCACAGCCGCGTTCGTTGAGTGCCCTGACACAAGAATGATCGGCACAAACCGATTCACGTTCTTTTCGGAACGGCGCAGCCAGCGCAGGAAATCCATGCCCTGCCCGCTCAGCGCGCCCGGATCGGCGATGATAAGATCAAGTTGCACCGAATTCGTCAGCGATCGCGCTTCGTCCATCGAACGGCAGGCGTGGATGTCGCGGATGCCGAAGCCCCGCAGAATCTGTGACGTGATCTTACGGCCGTGATCGCTCTGCTCGAGCAACATCACGCTTACGCGCTCAAGGTTGATCCAGCGCTTGGGGTCCACGCCCGTTGCCATACGTCAAGCATATGCTGAAACGGTTAAGGATGTGGTAGGCCAGGACGCGCCGGCACTTTTACCTCCGCTTCGCCCTCGAGCACGACGGTGTCGCCCACGCGACATTCGCACTTCAGTTTGCCGCGTCTGCCTTTCTCGCTGAGTTCAACGATCTCAACACTCGCTTCGACCGTATCGCCGATGCGCACGGGCGCGAGAAAGCGAAGTGTTTGCGAAATGTAAATTGCGCCGGGTCCTGGCAAACGCGTGCCGATCACGGCGGAGATAAGGCTCGCTGTATAGAGGCCGTGCGCGATGCGGCCGCCAAACGGGGTCTTCGCCGCGAAATGTTCGGATAAGTGGATCGGATTGCGGTCGCCGCTGATCTCGGCGAAGCCTACGACGTCGGACGATTTCACCTGCTTCGAATAACTCTCGCGCATGCCGATGGAGAGGTCCTCGAAATAGAGCGTCTGGGTTTCGGGGAGAGTCATGTCGTGACTCTATCGCGCTTCCCTCGCCCCGCGAAGCGGGGAGGGACTGAGGAGGGGGACAGCGCGATGCATTGTGTTGTTCCCTTCCCCTAACCCCTCCCCTGCGCAAGCGCAGGGCGGGCTAGCGGCGCGCTTTGAAGAAATCGCGCAGTAGCGCCGCGCTCTGCTCCGCCAAGACGCCATTGGTCACAACAGGCTTCCAGTGACAGGTGGGTTGATCGAAGACGCGCGCTCCGTGTTCGACGCCGCCGCCTTTCGGATCGCTCGCGCCATAGACGAGCCGCGCAATCCGCGCATGACTGATCGCGCCCGCGCACATGGCGCAAGGTTCGAGCGTGACATAGAGCGCGAGGTTCGGCTTGAGGCGATAGTTCTGCAAAGCAAGCGCCGCTTTACGGAGTGCCACGATCTCGGCGTGGCCGGTTGGATCGTGCGACGCGATGGGTGCGTTGGCGCCTTCGGCGATGATCGTTCCTGTATCATCGACGATCACGCAGCCGATCGGCGCTTCGCCGGCCTCGCCCGCGGCGGCGGCGAGCGCGAGTGCGCGGGCCATGTGGGCCTCGTCGCTCATGCGCTCCGTTGCTCCAGCAGGTCCGAGATCACTTCGCCCGTGAACACGGTCTCGAACGTGCCGTCCACAATGGCCTCGCGATACATTTTTCGCGCTTGGTCGTCCGAGTGGCGCATGCGGGTTTCCAGCGCCTTTTCCCAGGTCGCGCGGTCGGGCCATTGCGCGTAGGCGAAATAGGTCTGACCTTCGCCCCTGTGCAGGCGTGAGCCCCAGCCGTTGAATTCTGCGGCAATGCGTTCTGTGCCGCGGGCCCACCCCTGCTCGAATTGCGCCTCGAGCCCTGGTACGACCTGCCAGCGATAGATCACGGCGAACATGACGTCCTCATCCTCTCCTTCTAACGCGCCGAGGCCCACGCAAGAAGGCGAGCGCGTGGCCAAGTTCCTGGCCCGCGCCGGGGTCTGTTCGCGCCGCGACGCCGAGCGGCTGATTGCCGAGGGCCGGGTCCAGCTCAATGGCAAGGTGCTTGATACCCCGGCCGTTAAAGTGACGGCCAAAGACAAGGTCCAAATCGACGGCCGCCCCATTGGCGCGGCCGAGCCGACGCGCCTGTGGCGCTTTCACAAACCCTCCGGGCTCGTGACGACGCATCGCGATCCAGCAGGCCGAGCCACGGTGTTCGAACATCTGCCTAAGCAGATGCCGCGGGTCATTTCCGTAGGGCGGCTCGATCTCACTTCGGAGGGCCTGCTGCTTCTCACCAACGACGGCGGACTCGCGCGGCGCTTGGAGCTGCCCTCCAACGGCTGGCTGCGGCGTTATCGTGCGCGTGCGTTCGGGCGGGTCGAGCAAGCGGAATTGGATCAGCTCAAGAATGGCATCACCGTCGATGGCGTGCCCTATGGACCAATCGATGCGCGGCTTGAGCGCGCGGCGGCGAACTCGTGGATTACGCTGTCGCTGACCGAGGGGAAGAACCGCGAAGTACGCCGCGTCCTGGAAGCCCTGGGCCTCAAAGTGAACCGGCTCATCCGCATCTCTTACGGGCCGTTTCAACTGGGAACGCTGGCGCCCGGCGTGGTCGAAGAAATCCCTCGCAAGGTGCTGAAGGATCAGCTGGGCAAGGACGTGTGAACTTAGGGCTCCGCCGGCGCGGGATGCCCGCCCAGGAATGACGGCATTGCCGGAACGTATTGCGGGAAATCGCGGTGGCCGCCCTCCCAGACCATGCGCGCGCCGGCGAACAGAATGATGATGATGCCGATGACGGCGATCCATTGGAATTTCTGGATGAAGCGCGCAATGACGGACGCGGCGACGCCCATCAGAACCACGGACAGCACCAGACCGAACGCCATGATGAAAGGGTGTTCGAGTGAGACCGCGGCAACCGCGAGCACGTTGTCCAACGACATCGAGACGTCGGCAATGACGATGGTGAGCAGCGCGCGGCCGAATGTTGTCGGGCGTTTGCCGCCGCTGGCCACAACTTCGGCGGCATGTTCGGCGGCGACAGGATCGCCTACGGCCACCGGCTCGTGCGCTTTCAGGTCCGCCCACATGCGCCAGGCGACCCAGAACAGCAGCAAGCCGCCGACGAGCATCAGATAGGGGATATTCTGGAAGCCGACGATCACCAGCAGCGAAAACAGGATGCGCAGCACGAGCGCTAGCAGGATGCCCCACAGGATGGCTTTGCGCTGCTGGTCCTTTGGCAAGGCCGAGGCTGCGAGGCCGACGGCTATGGCGTTGTCGCCGGCAAGGGCCAAGTCGATCAGGATGACTTGAAGGAGCGCCGCAAGTTCCGACACGTTGAATTCCACGGCATGCTCCCCACGGCGGCGCGCGGTCTTTGTTTGCGAAGCGGACGCCGCCGGTCAAGCCACGGGCGACCGCCCTAGCGCGACATATGGCCCGCGTCCGGCATTTCTTGAAGCTAGTCCCGGAACTCCGCGCAGCCGCGGTCCACTTCCGTTCGCCTCGCCTCGATGCGGTCGCGCGCCTCCTGCGACGCTCGCACGCTCTGGTTCGTGAATGCCGCGGTGGCGATGGCGAGATCGGCCGGAGGCAGGATCTGCGCCATGCCCCCTGTCATGCACTCGCAATATTCAACCGAGTGGCGCGTTTGGCAGGCCGCGCGATAGGCGCGGCGCGCGAGGCGCACCTCGTCGTCGCTGGCGGTCGTGCGCGCGTCCGCGTAGGCGGGCGCTTGGCTGCTATTGGCGCTGCTGGTCTGCGCGGCCGGTTGGCTGGCCGCGCAGGCC
>DASPMA010000143.1:0-2885 GCA_035627335.1 Binatia bacterium | reverse complement strand
CGAACGCGGCTTGGCCTGGATCGAGTTCTTGGCCGAGCTGACGGATGGCTTCGAAGAACGGCAGGCCTTCAATGTCGCCAACCGTGCCGCCGATTTCACACAGCACGAAATCGGCGCCGCCGTGATCGGATAGGATGAAGTCCTTGATCGCGTTGGTGACGTGCGGGATCACCTGCACCGTGGCGCCGAGATAATCGCCGCGCCGCTCTTTCGCGATGATGTCCTGATAGATGCGCCCGGTGGTGATGTTATCGGCTTGCGTGGCCGACACGCCTGTGAAGCGCTCGTAGTGGCCAAGATCGAGGTCCGTCTCGGCGCCGTCGTCCGTCACGAACACTTCGCCGTGCTGATACGGGCTCATCGTGCCCGGATCGACGTTGAGATAGGGATCGAGTTTGCGGAGGCGGACCCGGTACCCTCGGGCTTGCAGCAAAGCGCCGAGAGCGGCGGAGGCGATGCCCTTCCCAAGGGAAGAGACCACGCCGCCGGTAATGAACACGTAGCGCGCCATTATCCTTCCACGTCAGCCCGGCCGCATTCTGCCCCGGCCCGGCTCGATGACGGGCTTATTGATCGGGACCGGCGCGTTCGCGCCGGACGGCTTCCACGCCGTTACCAACATCAATCGATTCGGGTTGCGAAGCGCCGTCATCCGTCAGGTCGACGCCGGAGATCGCGCCCGACGTATTCGGAATCTGCAGCGTCGGCGCGGTCGTTGTGGATGTGGAACGTGGCGCGGACTGACGCGGCGGTGTGGATGCCGGGGTCGTGGCGCGCTGCGTCGCCGGGACCGAAGCGCGCTGGGTCGTCGCCGGTTGGTTGGTGATCGGAGCTGCGCGCGTCGTCGCGTTCACGGGCGCGGGCGCCGCTTCTATCGGACCGGGCGCCGCAGCCGAGGCCAACTGCGTATCCGTCTGAATGCTGCTTTCGGTCGGATCCGGCCGGGTCGGCTCCGGTTGAGCCGGCGCCGGCGCCGGCGTTGTAGCCGGGGCCGAGCGGCTGGGGATGAAGTTGTCGAAAACAGAGCGGCCGCTCGACGAGGCAGACGCGCCCGACAGGAAGGTCAGGCTGAGCGAGGTCACAAGAAAGAATCCGCCCGCGACCGACGTCATCTTCGCCAAGGCGTCCGCGGCGCCGCGTCCGCTCATCAATGAGCCAGCGCCACCTCCGCCCATGCCGAGCGCGCCGCCTTCGGAACGCTGCAACAGCACGAGCCCAATGAGGCACGCGCACACGAGCACATGGATGATAAGGACGATGACTTCCATGGTCCGACCTGCTCCCGCGCGCCGACGCCCGCGTCCAAGACATGGGCGCGCGCGAAAGGGCGCTCAATAGCCGAGCCTCACCTTAAACGCCAGCCCGGCTTAGCGCACCCTCACGTCGCAGCCGGATGGGATAGGATTATGGCGGAGAAGTCCGCGGCTTTGAGGCTGGCCCGGCCAACCAGCGCTCCATCCACGCCATCGGCGCCGAAAATTTGGGCCGCATTCTTGGGGTTCACGGCTCCGCCGTAGAGGATGCGCACGCCGTGGGCGGCATCGCCGATCCTATCCGTCAAGGTTTGGCGGATTGCGGCATGCACCTCGCCGATCTCCTCCATGGTAGGCGTACGGTCTCCGCCGATGCACCACACCGGCTCATAGGCGATCACAAAGCCGGCGCCCTCGACCGGCATGCTGTTCCGCACCTGGCTGGAGATCACGCCGGCCACGTCGCCGCTGGCGCGCTCGGCGTGGGTTTCGCCCACACAGACGATCGGGATAAGCCCCGCAGCCGTAGCCGCCTCGGCCTTCTTTCGCACCAGGGCGTCGGATTCCCCGTGCTGGGATCTGCGCTCTGAATGGCCCACAATGACGTATCGGGCGCCGGCGTCGGCGAGCATGGCGGCGCTGACTTCCCCGGTGCGGGCGCTGTCGTCGGCCACCGCGCTGCAATCCTGCGCCCCAACCTGAATGTTGGTTCCGCGCGCTTGGGCCATCGCCCCATGAAGGTATGGCACGGGCGGGCAGATCAGCACGTCCAGGCGGGCGCCCGCAGGGCCGATCGCCCGTTCCAGCGCGGCAATCTCAGCCAGGCTGGCGGCGCGGCCATACATTTTCCAGTTTCCGGCGATCAACGGCTTCCGGGCTGCCATCGCTTCTCCTTGTGGCGTCTTGCTGCAATTGCCCCTCAAAGGGGCGGTCACTAGAGTTCCGCGCCCTCACGCTTATCGGATGCCTTCATGCTCTTACAAATGCGAACCTTCACACGCAGCTGGATCGCGTATCTGCTGCTGGCCGTCCTGACCGTCGCATTCGCGATCTGGGGCATCAATGACGTGTTCCGGGGCGTGGGGTCGCAGGACCTGGCCCGGGTGGGCGACCGGACCATCCGCCCGCCTCAACTGACGCGAGAATTGCAGCTGACGCTCCGTCAGGAGCGCAACCAGGGCAACAACATCTCCCAATCTGAGGCGATTGAAGCAGGTGTGCACCTGCAACTGCTGGAACGCATGATCGCACGCTACGCGATGCTGGAATACGCGGAAAAGATCGGCGTGAGCGTGAGCAATGCGACCGTCGCCGAGCAGATCCGCCAGATTCCCTCGGTCAGCAATCCTGTCACCGGATCATTTGACGAAGCGGCTTACGACGCCTTTCTGCAGCAGCTAGGTTTCTCTCGCGCCGAGTTCGAAGAAGAAATCCGCGGCGAAGCCACCACGAACATGCTGATGGAAGCGCTGATCGCCGGCGTGCGCGCGCCGTCCAGTTTTGGCGCGCTCGCCTTCGCCTACGAAACCGAACAGCGCGTTGTTAGCCTCGCCGAAGCGCCTGCCTCCGCCGCCGGTCAAATCCCTGCGCCCACGGAAGCGCAATTGCAGACGTTCTGGGAGGAGAGCCAGG
>DASPMA010000142.1:0-2938 GCA_035627335.1 Binatia bacterium | reverse complement strand
GTGTTGTGAGATTTGTCGGATCAGGGTCTTGCGGTACGCCTCCGGCATCCAATCCTTGGGCTCGATGAATTCATCGTGTGCGACGCGCGCTTCGAAGGCGGCGACTTTGGCCGGATCTTCGTTGACGGCTTCGGCTTTTTTCTTGCCGCTCATATCGGTCGTGTACATCGCGCGCCTCTGGGAACTTCGATGGCCAACATACTATTCGCTGACCGACCGGTCAATTAATTGAAGGCGGCCGGTTAGCCGTCTGAAATCAAGCTATTCCTTGAGATACGGCCCGCCAATTGTGCGAGACGTGCCCATGAATTCCGCGATCGCGCGTCCGTCTGCCGTGCGGACCGCGACGTGATAGGTTCCGGTCCGGCCAACTAGGGCAGTCTCCTTCGCCTCGGCTACCAGCACCTCGCCGACGCCAGCGCCGGAGAGGTAGGAGATCGTCGCTTGGTGGCCGACGGTGGTTTGATTGCGCGAGTTGCAGGCGTAGGCAAACGCTGTGTCGGCAAGCGCGAATGTGATGCCGCCATGCACCGCGCCGTGCCCGTTCATCATGTCGGCGCGCAGAGTCATGCTGATGCGCGCGTAACCAAGGCGCGCTTCCTCCAGCACAATGCCCCAGGCGGCGCCGGTGCCTTCATTGGCGAGCATCGCTGCCGCCACGCGGCGCGCCAGATCGTCCGCTTCGCTCATCGCCGCCTCGATTGACCCATACCGGCATCTATCATAGGCCAGATCGCATCGCGAGGAGGCGTCGATGGACTACGAAACCATCCTCTTTTCAAACGCCGACGGTGCAGCCCGCCTCAAGCTCAACCGTCCCGATCGCCTGAACAGCTTCACCGTACAGATGCACGACGAAGTCTCGCGCGCGCTGGAGGCGGTGTCGAAGAGCGACGCGCGCGTGCTGGTGCTGACAGGCGCTGGCCGCGGCTTCTGCGCTGGGCAGGATTTGTCGGATCGCGCTGTGGCGCCGGGCGGGGAGGGCGTCGATCTCGGCGAGTCACTGGAGAAGCGCTACAATCCGCTGATCCGCCGGCTGACGAGCTTGGAAATGCAGGTGATTTGCGCCGTGAACGGCGTGGCTGCCGGGGCAGGCGCGAACATCGCGCTGGCATGCGATATCGTGATCGCGGCGAAGAGCGCGAAGTTCATCCAGTCGTTCGCCAACATTGGCCTCATTCCCGATAGCGGCGGCACTTGGACGCTGCCGCGCCTTGCGGGCCAAGCGCGTGCGCTGGGGCTCGCGCTCACGGGCGAGCCGCTGACGGCGGAGCGCGCAGAAGCGTGGGGGATGATCTGGAAGTGCGTTGACGACAACAAGCTGGTCGATGAGACGAATGCGATGGCGACGAAGTTCGCGTCGGCGCCGACGCGCGGCCTCGCCATAACGAAGAAGCTCATCCGCGAAAGCGGTGCGCGCGCACTGGCGGACCAGCTCGACGTCGAACGCGACGCGCAGCGCGCGCTGGGCCGCACTGCGGATTACAAAGAAGGCGTCGCCGCGTTCATGGAGAAGCGCACGCCGAAATTCTCGGGAAGCTGAACATGAAACCGATCACGCTGCAGAACTACGCCGAGGGCCATTGGGTCGCGGGCTCGGGCGGGATGGCCGAATTGCGCTCCGCCGTGAATGGCGATGTCGTTGCGCTCACATCTTCGCACGGACTCGACTTCGGCGCGATGCTGCGGTTCGCGCGCGAGCAGGCCGTATCGCCGCTGCAGGCGATGACGTTCCATTCGCGCGCCAAGATGCTGAAGACGCTCGCAGAGGCGCTCACCGCGCGCAAGGAAGAGCTTTACGAGCTGAGCTACAATACCGGCGCCACGAAAGGCGACAGTTGGATCGACATCGACGGCGGCATCGGCACGTTCGCGGTCTATCAAGGCAAGGGCCGGCGTGAACTGCCGGACGAACGCCTGCTGATCGACGGCAATGTCGAAGCGCTCTCGCGCGGCGGCACGTTCCAGGGCCTGCACGTCTACACCTCGCTGCAGGGCGTGGCGGTGCATATCAACGCCTTCAATTTCCCCGTTTGGGGCATGCTGGAGAAACTCGCGCCGACGTTCCTTGCGGGCATGCCGGCGATCGTGAAGCCCGCGAGCGCCACCGCCTATCTCACCGAAGCGGCGGTGCGCATTATGCTGGATGCCAACGTACTTCCGGCCGGCGCATTGCAGCTGATCGTCGGCGGCACGGGCGATCTTTTCGATCACCTGACATCGCAGGATGTGGTGTCGTTCACCGGCTCGGCGCGGACGGCCGCCAAGCTCAAGAGCCATCCCACGATAATGCGCGAGAGCGTGCGCTTCGTCGCCGAGCAGGATTCGCTCAACGCATCCGTGCTCGGGCCGGACGCCACGCCGGACTCGCCCGAGTTCGATCTCTTCATCAAAGAGGTTGTGCGCGAAATGACGGTGAAGGCGGGGCAGAAATGCACCGCCATCCGCCGCGCCTTCGTGCCGGCCAAGCTGATGGATACGGCGCAGGATGCGTTGAAAGCGCGGCTCGCAAAAGTCGCGATCGGCGATCCCCGCGACGAGGCGACCAAAATGGGCGCGCTCGTCAGCACACCGCAGCGAGATGACGTGCGCGCCAAGATCGCTGAGATCGCGCGCGACGGCGCGATCGTGTTCGGCGATCCGAACGCTTCAGTCGGGCCGGAGAAGGGCGCTTTCATGCAGCCGATCCTGTTGCGATGCGACACGCCGCGCGAAGCCCGCGCCGCGCACGATGTTGAAGCGTTCGGCCCGGTATCGACGCTGATGCCGTATGCCCCCGGCGAAGTGTTCGATCTCGTCAATCGCGGCAAGGGTTCGCTGGTGATGAGCGTCTTCACCTACGACAACGTGTTCGCCGAAGACATCGTGCTGGACTCGGGCTCTTTCCACGGCCGCATCGCGTTCATCGATCGCGACAGCGCCAAGGAGAGCACCGGCC
>DASPMA010000141.1:0-2685 GCA_035627335.1 Binatia bacterium | reverse complement strand
CAAAGGCCTCGGCGCGGCGCTCGTGCTGCCGGCGATGGCCCGCTGATGCGCGCGGTCCGCCCGGCGATCGCGCAGGATGAGGCGCCGCCGCAATTCGCTGGCTCGCCGTTCGAACAGGCCGCCGCTTCAGCGATTGCGAATGCGCCCTATTTGAAGCGGCTGATCGAACGCAGGCCCGATCTTCTCATCGATCTCGACGCCGAGTGGCCGGAGCGCATGTTGCGCGGAGCCCTCGCGGCTGCCGTCGACATCGCCGCCGCGCCGCTGCCGATTGAAGAAGGCATGCATGCGCTCCGTCGTGCGAAGGATGCGGTGCATCTCGCCGCAGCGCTGGCGGACCTTTCGCGTACATGGCCGCTCGCGCGCGTCACCGGGGCCCTGACCGATTTCGCCGATGCGTCATTGCGCGCCGCCGTTGCGATGGGCGCGCGTGAGCGCAGCGAACGCGGCCAGGTCACGCTGACCGATGACGGCTCAGTGCCCGGCTTCGCTCTCATCGCCATGGGCAAGATGGGCGCGCGCGAGCTCAATTATTCCAGCGACATCGACTTTTCGGTGTTCTTCGATCAGCAACTCTTCCCGGCGCAAGAACCGCGCGTCGCCGCCGTGCGCCTCGTCGCGCCGATCGCGCGCGTGATGGAGGAGGTGACGCCGGATGGCTATCTCTTCCGCACGGATTTGCGCTTGCGGCCCGATCCAGGCTCGACCCCGGTCGCGGTCTCTGTCGCCGCGGCGGAGCACTATTATCAAAACCTGGGGCAGAACTGGGAACGCGCCGCCTTCATCAAGGCGCGCGCCGTCGCCGGCGATCTCAAGTGTGGCGGGGAATTCCTCAGCTCCCTTCAACCGTTCATCTGGCGCAAACATCTCGACTTCGCCGCCGTCGAAGACGTGCATTCCATCAAGCGGCAAATCCTCTCTGCGCACAAAAGCGCGGAGCTGGGCGTACCTGTGTTCGATGTGAAGCTTGGCCGCGGCGGCATCCGCGATATCGAGCTGTTCGCGCAGACACAGCAGCTGATCCTGGGGGGGCGCGACCGCAAGCTCCGCGAGTCGCGCACGCTCGCCGCGCTCGACGCGCTTTCGGAAGCCGGGGCTGTCGCGCCGGAGGCGCGCGACGCGCTTTCCGAGGCCTATGTCTTCTTCCGTGAGGTTGAGCACCGCATCCAGATGCTGGAGGACGCACAGACGCATCAGATACCGGAAGATGCAAACACGCGCGCGCGCGTCGCGGCGCTTGCCGGCTTCGCGAAACTGGCCGATTTCGACGCCGCCGTAATCGAGCGCCGCCGCATCGTTGCCGAGATCGATCACAAGCTGTTTGGCCGCGCAGGCGATAGCCTCGCTGATCCGCTGGGCAGTTTGATCTTCACTGGCGTCGAGGATCATCCTGAAACCCTGAGCACGATCGGCAAGCTCGGCTTTGCCAATCCCGCCTCGGTGAGTCAGACAATTCGCGGCTGGCACCACGGGCGCATCCGCGCCATGCGTTCCGAGCGCGCGCGTGAATTGCTGACGCGCCTGACGCCGCGCCTTCTGCGCGCCTTTTCCGGCGCGGGCGAGCCGGACCAGTCCTTCGCACGGTTTGCGTCTTTTTTTGCCGGCCTCAATGCCGGCGTTCAGGTGTTGGCGTTACTCGATGCGCGCCCGGCTTTGCTCGATCTGTTGGCGCGCTTGCTCACGCTGGCGCCGCGGCTGGCCGACGAGCTGGCGCGGCGCCCGGCGCTCCTCGACGCGCTGATCGAACCACGTTTCGCCGCGCCGCTCTCGCGCGACGAACCTGGCGCGCGCCGGGCTGAGCTGCAGGAACGATTGCGCGATGAGGCCACTTTCGAGGCAAGGCTCAACAGCGCGCGCCGTTTCCAACGAGAGGAAGCATTCCGCATCGGCGTGCAATTGCTGGAAGGCCTGATCAGCGCCTCCGAGGCAGGCGTGGCGCATGCCGAACTCGCCGAAGCCTGCGTTTCCGCGATGGCCGACGCGGCGCTGAAGGAAGTGCAGCGCACGATGGGCCCGGAGCCGGGACGTTTCGTGTTGCTCGCCCTGGGCAAATTCGGCGGCCGCGAACTCGCCGAAGGGTCTGACCTCGACCTGATGCTTGTGTACGATGCGCCGGAAGGCGCCGGCGCAGCGAGCGATTACTACACCAAACTGACGCAACGCCTGATCAGCGCACTCTCTGCGCCGACCGAAGAAGGAGCGCTTTACGAGATCGACACCAAGCTGCGTCCGTCAGGTTCGAAAGGGCCCGTGGCGGTGCGGCTGTCCTCATTCGAACGCTATTACGCCGAGGAGGCATGGACCTGGGAATTGCAGGCGCTGACGCGCCTGCGTCCAGTCGCCGGCGACGTCATGCTCGGCAAGCGCGCTGAGGAAATCGCGCGCGAGGCGCTCGCTCGGCCACGCGATAGGGCCAAGACGCTCGGCGAAGTCGCCGACATGCGCGCGCTGATGGATCGCGAACGGCCGAGCAAAAGCGTCTGGGACCTGAAGCTCGCACCGGGCGGCTTTGTCGACATCGAATTCATCGCCCAGGCGTTGCAGCTCACTGCCGGCGTGCTGGCGCGGAATGTGCTGTCGCCCAACACGGGGGAGGCGTTGGCGAAACTCACGGCCGCCGGATTGCTCGGTTCCGATATGAGCGGGCGGCTCGGCGGGGCTTGGCGGCTCTGGAGCGATCTGACG
>DASPMA010000140.1:0-2004 GCA_035627335.1 Binatia bacterium | reverse complement strand
AGAACCAAGCGCGCACCGAAGTACCCGATCGCGGCGTCGCCGATGCGGTGTTTTCAATGCAGGCGGGCCAGGCGCGCGCAGTGCAAGGTCAGCTTTCACCGTGGGTCGTGGTGCGGCTCGAATCCGTGACGCCCGCGGTCGCTCCGAGTTTTGAATCCATGGCCGCCGAGCTGCGCCAGGCGATCGCGGCGGACGAAGCGACGACGCTGCTGAGCGACGCCGTCAGCGCGTTCGAGGACGCGCGAGCGGGCGGTGCGTCCGCGGCGGAGGCGGCGCGTCAGCACGGCTTGCGCGTGATCAACATCCCGGCCGTGGAAGCGCAAGGCCGCTCGCCCACCGGCGAGCCGGTTGCGGCGCTGGCCGAGCAAGAGGAAGTCCTTCGCACCATTTTTGCGACGCCCGAAGGCGAAGCCAGCGACTTCATCCCAAGCGGCAACACGGACGTCATTGTGTCCGTCGATCGCGTCACGCCGTCCACGGTGCGGCCGCTCTCTGAAGTGCGTCAGCAACTGACCGAAGTTTGGATCGCGCGCGAGCGCGCGCGGCGCATGCGCGAACTCGCCGAGAACGTGCAGGAAGCCGTGCGCGGCGGGCAGACATTCGCCGCAGCCGCGCGCGCCAACAACTTTAGCGTCATCTCGCCTGCCTCGCAGCCGATTGACCGCCGCACGGCCAGCCAGGCGCTGCCCGGCGGCTTGGCTAACCAGATTTTCGCGGCCGCCGCGGGGGATGTCGTAAGCCTGGTGTCGCCTGATGGCGGCGCGGTGCTGGTCGCACACATTGAACAGATCAATCGCCAGGATCCGGCTCAACAGCCGCAAGTTGTCGAACAATTGCGCGGGCAAATGCAGCAGGGCCTGATCCAAAGCGTGGCGCTGGCGACGCAGAACGAAATCCTGGCGCGCACTAACGTGCGCCGGAACGAGCAGCTGCTGAACCAAGTCTTCCCGCGCAACAACGCCGAGGACGAAGAGGCGCAATGACGGCCTTCGCTGGCGCGCTTTCACCGTCGCCAGACGAATTCGCCGCGGCCTATGCGAGCGGGGGCGGCCTCGTCTGGACGAGCCGCGTCAGCGATCTGGAGACCCCTGTCTCTGCTTTGTTGAAGCTGGGCCCGGACAGGCCGGGCGCATTTCTCTTGGAAAGCGTGCAGGGCGGCGACTTCCGCGGCCGCTACTCGATCATAGGGCTGAAACCGGATCTCGTCTGGCGCGTTAAGGACGGCCGCGCCGAGATCAGCCGCGGCGGTTTCGAAGACAGCGCCTTCCGGCCGCAACGCGACGAACCGCTCAAGAGCTTGCGCAAATTGCTGGCGCGTTCCGCATTGAAGCTTCCTTCAAAATTGCCGCCGATGGCGGCGGGTCTGTTCGGCTATCTCGGCTACGACATGGCGAGATTCATCGAACGCTTGCCTGACAACGCGCCGGACCCAATCGGCACACCCGACGCGCTGCTCGTCCGGCCTACGGTGATCTGCGTGTTCGACAACGTTACGAGCGAAATCACGCTGGTGACGCCGGCGCGCGCCCGCGCGAAGCAAACCGCTGCGCAAGCTTACGATACGGCGCGCGCCAGGCTCGAACGCGTGCTGCGCACGCTCGAAAAGCCGCTTGCGAAGCGCCGCGCGCCGGACATGCCGCAAGCGCCCGTCGAGCCGCAATCCAACATCACGCCGGATGCGTACCGAGCGCTGGTCGGCAAGTGCAAAAACTATTGCCGCGCCGGCGACGTCTTCCAGGTCGTGCCGAGCCAGCGTTTCTCCGCGCCGTTCGCGCCGCCGCCCTTTGCCCTCTATCGCGCACTGCGCCGGCTAAATCCTTCGCCCTTCCTCTATTATCTCAACTTCGCCGAGTTCAGCGTCGTCGGCTCGAGTCCTGAAATTCTCGTTCGTCTGCGCGGCGATACCGTCACCATCCGCCCCATCGCAGGCACGCGTCCTCGCGGGCAAACGCCAGCCGAAGACTTGGCGCTCGAACAAGAGCTGCTCGCCGATCCCAAGGAGCG
>DASPMA010000139.1:0-4423 GCA_035627335.1 Binatia bacterium | reverse complement strand
GTGTGGGCGGCGAGACGGGTTCGGTCTGTTGTGCGCCGTGGGCGGCATGATCGTGCTGGGCCATGGCTGGCGTCGTCAGCAGAGCAAGAGCCGCCGGCGCGGCGATCCAGAGCTTCATGGCGTCCTCGTTCTGAGCGCGTGCTGACATGAAAGCCGTTGAAGCGCGAAATTCCTAGCGCCTGATTGACGCTGCCTGATCATTCCGCGCTTGACGCGCGGGCCAACGCGGCGTCTTGGGGAGCGGAAACCGTCTCTCCAGCGAAGCGTCCGCCGATGAGCACCGAAACTGAACCGGCGGCGGAACAGACGCGTCCCGCGCCGCCCTCCGAAGACACGCACTTCATCGCCAGCGTCGTCGGCGCGGCGGGCGATCATGATGCCCTGCTCTTGCGTCGTTTGCTTGCTGACATGGCGCCGCCGGACCTGGCCGACGTGGTCGAGCACGTGCCGCTGGAGACCGCACGGACCATCGCCAAGCTCATTGGCCGTGAGCTGCCGGTCGAGTTTCTGGCCGATCTCTCCTGGGAGCGGCGCGAGGAGGTCTTGCCCGAGCTGCCGCCGGACTATGTCGGCAAAGCCCTCGGCGAACTCGACACCGACGACGCCGCCGCGGTCGCCGCGGACATCGACGAGGAGCAGCTCGATGAAGTGCTCGCCGCCGCGGACGAGGACACGCGGCTGGCGGTCGAAGAGGCTTTGTCGTTCGAGGAAGAGACCGCCGGCCGCCTCATGCAGCGCGAGTACGTCGCTGCGCCGGAGGGGGCGAACGTCGGCAACGTGATCGACCGCCTGCGCGTGGAATCCGCCGAGCTGCCGGACGAGTTCTTCGAAATCTATGTGGTCGACGCGGCCATGCGCCCAATCGGAGCCGTTCGCGTTTCAAGCCTCATCCGGGCGCGCCGCGAGACGCCGCTCAAAGACATCATGCGTTCGCCGCTGATCCTCATCCGCCCCGAGATGGATCAGGAAGAGGTGGCCCAGACGTTCCAGAAATATCACATGGCTTCCGCGCCCGTAGTCGACGAAGCAGGGCGCCTTACTGGCATGGTCACTGTCGACGATATCGTCGACGTCATCAGTGAAGAAAGCGAAGAAGACTTGCTGCGCCTCGCCGGCGTCAGCGAAGCGGCGCAGACCGACACCGTCATCCGCTCCGTGCGCGCACGTGCGCCGTGGCTTCTCGTGAACCTCGGCACCGCCATCGTCGCGTCCGCGGTCATCAGCGCGTTCGAGGGTTCGATCGATCAGCTAGTGGCGCTGGCGATCCTCATGCCCATCGTCGCCTCCATGGGAGGCAACGCCGGCACCCAGGCGCTGGCCGTCGCCGTGCGCGCCATCGCCGCCCGCGATCTCACGGAATCCAACGCCCCGCGCTACATCGCGCGCGAGATCATGACCGCCGTCTCCAACGGCCTCATTTTCGCCGCCGTGCTCGCCGCTGTCGTGCTGCTCTGGTTCCAGAACGGGCTGCTGGCTGCGGCCATCGCGCTTGCCGTGTTGATCAACTTCGCCTGTGCGGGCCTTGCCGGCATCCTCGTGCCGCTGACACTGCGCCGCTTCGGCGCCGATCCTGCCGTCTCTTCCTCGGTCTTCGTCACCTTCGTCACCGACGTGATCGGCTTCCTCGCTTTTCTCGGCCTCGCCACCGTCATACTGCTCGGCTGACAAAAAAAGGTCCCCCGCTTTCGCGGGGGCCAAGGCTATGGAGCCGATTGGTGGTGGGCCTTATTGGTTGCTCGCGTCAGCGGCGCGGTCTTCCTCGAGCTGGCGGTCGATTGCCGCGGCCGCATCTTCGAGCGCCTCGGCGCGCACAACGTCGCCTTCGCTGCGCGCTTCGTGGATCGCGCGCGCGATCTCTATTTCCGCCTCGCGCAGGGCATGGCGCACGTCGGGCATGTCACGCACGGCAATGCGCGCCGCCGCCAGTTCGACCTGCGCTTCGCGCATCGCGGCGCGCGCTTCGGCGAGCGCTTCCATCCGCATGGCGCGTTCTTCTTCCTGCGAGATCCGAACCTCCGCCAGCGCTTCGCGAATTTCCTCCATCTCCTCGTCGCTGAGGCGATAGCCGGCTTGCTGATCGCGCATGGCGTCGCGGATCGCCTGACGCGCCGCCGCCATTTCTTCGCGCGCGTCCCGCACCTGCTGACGCGCATCCTCCAGCGTCTGGCGCAGATCTTCGCGCTGCTCCGGCGTTAGATCCCGGACGCGGACGGTTTCACCATCCATGATGATCACGCCGTCGCCGTGGAGGTCGATATCGAGATCGTCAATGGCATCGCCCAGCAATTCGTCTTCGTCGTAGCTGATTGGATGGACGTAATCGCGCATGTCGGGCGTGGGTGCGTCCTCGTATGTAGCCACAACGCGCGTCGGCTGCGCCGCCCAGGCGACCGCGGCGACGGCGCCCGTTGCGATCAGAATCGCCGCCGCGCCAAGCAGCGTTTGTTGGCGAGAGGGCAGGTTGCGTTTCAGCATGGCGATGCGCTCCTTGAATGAGGCGACGTCCGAAGCGGGCCAAGCGCAGCCGATCGGCACGGCGGCCGAAAGATGCGTCTTCAGCATCGCCTCGGCATAGCGGCGGCGTGCGCCTTCGGCCTGCGCCAATACGGCGGCGTCGCAAGCGAGTTCTTGATCGATGCGCAACAGGCGCGCGGCGAGATGGACAAACGGGTTGAACCAGTTGATGCACTGCACAGCGAGCGCCACCGCATTGATCCAGGGATCGCCGTGCGCCAAGTGCGCGCGCTCGTGCGCCAGCACCAAGCGCCGCTCCTCAGCGTCAAAGCGCGCGTCGAAGTCCGCCGGCGTGACGATTACCGGCCGCAGCACGCCGATTACGGCCGGGCCATGTTCGATCGATTGCGCCGCACACACATGTTTGCCGAGGTCCTCGCGCGCGCCGAGCCGCCCAAGCGACTTGGTGAAGCGCGCCTGCCGGATGGCGAGAATGGAGAGGCTCACGAGAGCGCCGAAGGCCCAGGCCCAGGTCCAAAGATAGGTCGTTTGACCCGCTGCCGGGACCGCCGTCTCGGTTGGGAGCGGCAGCTCCAGCACGATGTTTTCAACGCGCCCCGGCACGAAGCACATCATCGCCGCCGCAATGGGGATGAGCCACAACGCATAAGCGACCCGCGCGCCAAACCAACGCCGCACCGGCAGCCGAAGCGCCAGCACGACAACAATGCCCGCCGCCAACGCTATGTTGAGGCGAAGGAGGAGGTCGATGATCTCATTGCCCATCTTCTTCGAGCTCCCGAATGAGACGTTTCAGTTCGGCGATGTCGTCCGCCGTCAGTTGTTTGGTTTCCGCGAAGTGCGAGACGAGCGGCGCCAGGCGGCCGTCGAACAGCCGATCGATCAGGCCGCGGCTTTCCTCCTGCACATAATCGGCACGCTCGATCGCCGGCGCGTAGAGATAACGCCGTCCCTCGGGCGTGGCCGAGATGGCCTGCTTGGTTAACAAGCGGTTGAGCAGCGTTTTCACCGTCTTGTCGGACCAGTTCTGCTCCGGGCCGACATCGGCGACGATATCCTCAGCGCTGAGCGGGCTGCGCCGCCAGAGCGCTTCCATGATCAGACTTTCAGCCGTGCTGATACGCATGATTACACCTGTAATCCCCGGACGATTACGCCTGTAATCCTGGAAGTCAAGCGAAATTCGGGGATCGGGCTTCGGTTGTCGGTAATTGATCAGCGTCCCGGTCCCCGACTCCCGAACCCGATACCCGCTCAAGCGCGCGTCTGGCGCCGCACTTGCCTCGTTGGCGAAGTCCGCCGGCCCACCTCACCAAATCGGGACGTCGGGGAAGAAGAGTTTCGCCCGAAAGGCAACGCCGATGACCAACGCCACCTCAGCCAACGGCCTCGCGCTGATCCAGCAGTACGAAGGTTTCCGCGCCGAGCCCACCCGGCTCCCGGACGGCACCTGGGTCGTCGGTTATTCCCACGTGCGCGTCGGCGAGCCCGGAGAACCGGTGAACGAAAACGAAGCGCGCGAGCTGCTGGCGCTGGATGTCGCCGCCTACGAGAAGTTGGTGAACGCACGCATCACGCGGCCGCTCAACCAGGCGCAGTTCGACGCGCTGGTGTCCTTCGCTTTCTCCGTCGGCGCCGAAGCTTTTGAGCAGAGCCAAGTGCTCCGACGCGTTAATGCCGGCGATTATGTCGCCGCCGCTTGCGCCATCGACGCATGGCGCAAGGCCGACATTGGCGGGGAGACAGTCATCGTCGACAGTCTCGTGCGCCGCCGCGCCGCCGAGAAGGCCTTGTTCCTGCGCGACATGGCGCATGAAGCGGCGCCGTCCGTTTACATGCGCGCGAAGCTCGATTACGCCGCCTCGGTGCTCGGCGCGCCGGTGAAGTATTCGCCCGCGCCGGAGGTGAAGGCCGCGCCTGAGCCAGCGCCGCAGATCGAGCCCGCGCA
>DASPMA010000138.1:0-3428 GCA_035627335.1 Binatia bacterium | reverse complement strand
TACCTCTCCTGCGCGCGCGGCGTGTTCGAGCTGAAATACTTCTTCACAGCGTCGATCAACGCCGCGGACGGCGGCGAGGCGCATTCGGCGGAAGCGGTGCGGCACCAGATCAAGTCGCTGATCGACAGCGAAACGCCGGCGGAGATTTTGAGCGACGACCGCATCGTCGAAATCCTGATGGAAAAAGGCATCGACATCGCCCGGCGCACCGTGGCGAAGTATCGGGAGAGCTTGCGGATACCGAGCTCGGTCGAACGCAAGCGGAAGCTGGCGAACGGGCTCTAGGTCGATAACTCAAGTGACGCGAGAACAGTGCCGCGCGCGGCGGCGATTTTTCTATGTCCGACACTCTGCTTACAAAGATTCAAATTCAGAGGCGGTGCCAATTTCGCCACCAACTCCCTTTCAACAACTCTTGGGTCGGTGCGTAACTCAATCGCCAAGTCGAGATTTGAATGCATCCATTTGCTGAGCCGCTCCTCGGAATGTCGTTCAAGCGCCCAAGTGTTTGGTGCAGTTGGCTTGCGAATAAGCACGGGGACGAGTGACAGCTCTTGCATCAAGAGCACGGCAAGGCTCTTACGCGGGGAATGGTTACGAGTGCCCCCTTTGAAGTGGCAACGTCGTTTGAATCCGCCATGGCCATCGGCCTTGCCGATATAGAGCAATCCTTGCTCCGCTGGATCAACGCCCGGCAGGTTAGCTCCGCTCCGCAAGAACAGCGCGTACACGCCTGGGTCGGCGCCAAGCGTAAATGAGGCGCGAGAACCGCGCCGCCATGAGAGCGGATCGCTGGTCACGCCTCCTCTCGCGCCGCCCAGCCTTCCGTCGCCAGCATCACCGTTTTCGGGATCGGTTTTTCGCCGCTGAGATAGTAGGCGATCATCCTTCGTGAGAGGCCGAGCGCTTGTGCGGCGGCTTCTTGCGTTAGATCGTGTTCATCCATCCAGGCACGAAAGTCGGAGACAGGCATTATTTCGCCGGCTTGCTCGTCAGCCCAACGGCGCAGTTGCGGTGCGCCGAACTCGACGCCGCTCGGCCATTCGAGAGACCAGCCGTCAGAACTCACGGCGACACGCGCGAACTCGATTTTCTTCTTGAGCGGCGCCAGGGCTTTGTGTGTGCCGACAACTCCGGTCAGATCGACCAGCGCTACGTGATCGTCGTCCCAGGCGATTTCCAATCTCTTGTCGCCGACAATGGCAATGCTTGCGATCTTGCCAATCATGATCCGCTCAACTCATTCCACTTCTCGCGCAACAGCGCCTTGTTCTCCGCCGCCCACTCCAGCGCCTCGCTCAAATCCACGCGGCCGCTGATCGCGATCACTTCGAGTTCTTCGATCGAAACCTGAGCCGCGCCGTCGCGCCCAAGCACGTGAAAGTGCGGCGGGTTGTGGTCGGCGAAGTACATCGCGATCTCCGTGGCGGAGAACCGCATGATTCTGGGCATTTACGGCGATTATATGTGCAACAGTTGCACAATGCAAGTCGCATTCTGCTCTCCTTCGGCTTCGCAGCTGCGAAGCGTCCCATCTGCAGAATGCCGCTCGCACGCGCGCTTGTTTGTGCTAGTGCGCCCGCGACGGGGGGACTCACATGACAGACGCCGTTTTCACGCCGCCGGCAGGCAAGGACATTCTCGGCCATCCGCGCGGACTTTGGTACTTGGTGTTCGCCGAGGCGTGGGAGCGCTTCTCGTATTACGGGATGCAGGCGCTGCTGGTGCTGTATCTCACGCAGTACCTGCTGCTGCCGGGCAATATCGAAGCCGTCGCGGGCTATGTGCCGTTTCACGCTTTCCTGCAAAGCGTTTTCGGTGAACTGGGCACGCCGCTGGCGACCGCAGGCGCGATCACTGGGCTCTATTCCGCAGGCGTCTATGTGACGCCAATCGTCGGCGGCTGGCTGGCCGACCAGTTCTTGGGACGCACGCTTTCGGTGACGATCGGCGCGCTGTTGATGGTCGCCGGCCATTTCCTGATGGCGTTCGACTTCGCTTTCATCGGCGCGATCGCGTGCCTCTTCGTCGGCGTCGGTTTCTTCAAAGGCAACATCGCCAGCCAGGTCGGCGAGCTTTATGGGCCGGACGATCTGCGGCGCGGCACGGCGTACCAAACATTCCTGCTCGGCATTCAGATCGCCGTTATCGTGGCGCCGATCGTGACCGGCGGTCTGGGTGAAGGCATTGCGTGGCATTACGGCTTCGGCGCCGCAGGCGTGGGGATGCTCATCGGCCTCATTGTCTATCTTTCCGGCCGCAAATACTTGCCGCCCGAGCGCGAGCGCGGACAAGGCGTCAAGGCCGCGCCCGCGCCGAAACTGACTGGGCGCGATTGGGCGACGATGCTGGTGCTGATCGCGCTTCTGCCGGTGCTCGCGGCGACGGCGATCGCCAATCAGCAAATCTTCAATGCCTACTTGTTGTGGGGCGACGCCAACTACAATCTCGTGTTCATGGGCCAGACCATGCCGACGTCATGGCTGGTCTCCCTCGACGCGATCATCTCGACCATCACGGTTGGCGCGGCGATCGTGTTCTGGACCTGGTGGTCCAAGCGCTGGAAAGAGCCAGATGAAATCATCAAGGTCGCGATCGGCGCCTTGATTGCGGCAGGCGCGCCGCTGATCCTCGCGGCCGCCAGCGCGTACGCCGTGCAAACTGGCGAGAAGGTGTCGCTCATCTGGGGACTCGGCTTTCATATCGTCAACGACATCGGCTTTGCGATGATTTTCCCGGTGGGCTTGGCGCTCTATTCGCGCGCGGCGCCGCGGCAGGTCGGCGGGCTCTTCATCGGCATATATTATCTGCACCTCTTCATCTGCAATCTGGCGACCGGCCGCATCGCCGGAATGCTCGAGACGATGGATGGCGCCAGCTTCTGGGGCATGCATGCGGCGGTCGTCGCCGGCGGCGCGGTGGTGCTGCTGGTGTTCGCGCTAATGTTCCGCAAGCTGCTGGCGCCGGCCGCAACGGAGGTCGCCCCGCCGGCAGGCGCCGCGGCGCAGTCGGCCTAGCTGTTCGTCGCAAACACCTTTGCGCAGCGCGCGCGTGCCGGGAACATGGCGGCATGAGATACGCTTTCTTCACCGCCCTCTTCCTTGCCGCGTGCGCGACTGCGCCTGAGCCCGCTCAGGCGCAGTGCTTGCCGGCGGCGGGTTACTCACGCGCCAATCTGGATACGCTGAAGGCGGCTGATTGGCAGATTGCCGAGGACTCGCGGCGCGATGCTTTGGCGCGAGCACTGACGGCCTGTTTGGGCGACGCCGATCCTACGCTGCGCGACGGGATCGCGTTCGAAGCGTACGCGCATTGGCTGCGCGCGCGACAGCTCAGCAACGAAACGATGCTTTGGCTCGCGGATGATCTCCAAGCGCGCCTCACTGCCCCGGAGGGACCGGGCTTCGAGCGGCCGTTCGCGGCGCTCG
>DASPMA010000137.1:0-4373 GCA_035627335.1 Binatia bacterium | reverse complement strand
TGGATAATGCGCGTCGCGGCAGCAGGAGATTGCATCAGCCGAACAGCGCGGCGCTCAGCTCCCAGCCGCCCGCAACGACCGTTAGGGTGACAGTTGCGATGATCAGCACGGATACGGCCGCAGCTGCTGCTGCCCAGCTACCCGGAGTGGCCGCTTCAGGCGTTTCGTCCTCGTCAAACTCGGGGTCGGCGCGAAAAGTCATTGAGTGATCTCGGAGTAATCTCGCATCAGAACCGCGCTTGCGGCTCCGGCTTACGGCGTGGCGTCCTTGAGTTCGTCTTCGGTTTCGTCTGCGGCCTCAGTGACTGCTTCGCCCGCATTCTCGATGTCCTGGCCGGCGCCGGCGACGGTGTTGCAGGCGGCTGAAGCAAGGGCCGAGGCGGCCGCCAGCGCAATTAGCGTGGATCTGCTCAGCGTGCGCATTCACCTTCTCCTGATGGCGTTGCTCCAGCCGCGCTAGAGCCTCAAACCACCCAACGCGGCTTCACTCACGTAGTTCCAGTTGCGCCTAAGCGGCCTCGGCCGTGCTCTCGAAAAAAAGCGCTTGGCTGACAGCGGCTTGGACGGTTTCCTCGAGATAGGGCTTGGTAATGAGGAACGTCGGCTCCGGCCGTTCCCCGGTCAGCAGGCGATCCGGGAACGCGGTGATGAAAATCACTGGCACCGACACGCGATGCAGAATTTCATTCACGGCGTCGATGCCCGAGGACCCGTCAGCGAGCTGAATGTCGGCCAACACCAGGTCGGGCTTGTGCTGTGTCGCGGCCGCGATGGCCTTGCTCGCGGTGTCCGCTGTCGCCACCACTTCGTGGCCGAGTTTGGCGACGATATCGCTCAGGTCGATCGCAATCAGGGTTTCGTCTTCGATGATCAGCACACGCGCCCGCGTTTGGCGCTCTATTTCGGCGCGGGCTTCGGCAACGAGCGCTGTCACCTCCGACCAGGGCGCGCCAATGATGCGGGCGGTTTCATCGGTCGTGAAGCCTTCGACGGTGGTCAGGAGAAGGGCTTGGCGACTAAGGGGCGTAAGGGCGCTCAACCGCTCCTGGGCTTTGGCCGCAAGGCCTGAGCCGTCCGCCGGCGGTTCCGGATCGATGTGGGCGCTGCCCCAGATGGCGTGGAAAACACGATAGAGCGCCACACGGGGCGGGAGCGACATGTCGAACGCGGTGCGGTCCTCAATGAGCGCCTGCAGCGCGGCGGCCACATAAGCATCCCCACTGCGTTGGGAGCCCGTCAGGGCTCGCGCATAGCGCCGCAGCAAGGGGATGTGAGGGGCAAGAACATTCGAAAGGTTCATGAAAGGCTCCTACGGGCCGGGCCCGTTCCGCCCAGCCTAATCCCGGCAACCCTAACGCCCGAGGCGAAAAACGGTTCCTGGGCCCAGGAACCCCCCGCCGGTTCAGGCGTTGGGTCCCGGATATGTGTCGCCTTGCCTGCGGAGAAGGGTAATCATGCCTCCAGACCACACGCTGACAAAGGAGTGGCCGATGGCGGGCCGTCCGCCCGACAGTGGCGAAGGGCCCCCGGACCGGGCCAAGCGCAAGCGCCCGGCCGAGTTCAGTCCGGCCGGCCGCCGCGGCGACGATCCCATCACGCGCAATTTGAAGCGCGTCTATGAGCAGGTCGCCGCTGAGCCCATTCCGCCGGACTTGATGAAGCTGCTGGATCAGTTGGGAGACCGAAACGGGGAGGACGACGATGTCTGAACCGCGCAAAGCACCTCCAGCGCCGCAAACCCAGGTCGAGATTCGCCAAGCATTGGTGGAGTTGATGCCCAATCTGCGCGCCTTTGCGCGCTCGTTGTGCTCCAACCCCGCCCGCGCCGACGATCTTGTGCAAGACGCGCTGGTAAAAGCGCTCGCCAATATCGAACGCTTCGAGCCTGGCACGAACTTGCGCGCCTGGATGTTCACGATCTTGCGCAACACCTATTATTCGGATCTGCGCAAGAAGCGCCGGGAAGTCGAGGACAGCGAAGGCCAGCACGCCGCGCGCCTTGCCGACGCGCCCAATCAGCACGGCGTTGTCGATCTGGAGGATTTCAAAGTCGCGTTCTCCAAATTGAACAACGATCACCGCGAAGTCTTGACGCTCGTCGGCGCTTTCGGTTTGCCTTACGAAGAGGCGGCTGAGATCTGCGGATGCGCTGTCGGCACGGTGAAGAGCCGCGTCAACCGCGCCCGTAAGCGTCTGGCCGAATTGCTTGGCATCGATTCGGACGGCGCGCCCCTCGGTGAGGAAGTCCGATCCTTGCCGCAGGGGGTTATTGCGGGCTCTTGGTAGAAAGCACTCGACCACTAAGGCTTTGGCCGAGGGAGTTGTCGTTGCGCTCGCTACGCGGGCGCCTGGCGGCTCTGCTCGGCCTTGCCTTTTTGCCCGCCGGCGCCGTCGCCGTGCAGGCGGGGATGACGGCGGAAGCAGAACGGCGCGCTGCGATCCAGCAGGCGATCGGCGCGGAAGAAATCGCCGCCATGACCAATGTGCGCGACGAAATCATAAGCATGCGCGAAGTATCGCGGTCGCTCGCCGCCAACGCCGACCTGTTCGCGGATAACCGGCAGCGTTGCCAAGCCACGCTCGAAAGGATGGGCGAACAGTATGAAGCGCTGACGGTTTTGAGCGTGCTCAATGCGCAGGGCGACATCGTCTGCGCCGACGATCGCCGTATGGTTGGCCAGCAAATCGGCGCGGCTTCGCTGTTGGCGGTCGCTGCGGCGCGTCTTCAGGCGATCATCGGTTTCGACGAGGCCGAGGCTTCTTTTGTGGCGGTGGCGCCGGCCGAACTCCGCCCGCAAAACGGCGATACTTACGTTGGCGTTACCAGGCCGGCGGGACCTGTGCTTGATTTGCAGCGCAGCCGCGGACCACTGAGCGCTAATCTCGTCGCCGACGGCGCGGGCCGCATCCTGTTTTCGCAAGGGTTGGATATCGACAGCAGTGAGGCGCGAGACATCCGCCAGCTGCTGGAAACGTCGTCATCGCAATTGCTGTCGAATGCGCAGCGCCTGGGGGAAACGTGGGTCGTCGCCACCGAGCTTGAGCCGGGGCGCCTTTACATGGTCCACGCCTGGCGTCCGCCGCCGCCAACGCTCGTGGATAATCTGCGCTCGATGTGGACGCTGCTCGCGCCCATCCTGTTGTGGCTGGCTGCCGTGGGCGCCGCCTGGTACGCCATCGAGCTGTTCGTCGCCAGGCCGCTCTTCCTGGTGGAGCGCCTGGCGCGCGCTTACGCCCGCGGGGAGGAGAGCGAGCTCGACGAAGAGATGTTGCGCAACGCGCCCATGGAGATGCGCAACTTGCGGCGCACATTGGCCGCGATGGCGAAGACGCTGCGTGGCCGCGAAGCGCGCATCACAGAAGCGCTGCAGGAAGAGCGCGTCCTGCTCCGCGAAGTGCATCACCGCGTGAAGAATAATTTGCAGATGGTCGCCAGCATCCTCTCGATTCAGGCTCGCTCCTCCGACGATGAGGCGGAAGCGCGCGGGTTGGCGCGCGCGAAGGACCGCGTGCAGCTGTTGGCGCTCGCGCACGCGCGCATCTACGCTTCGGGCGAAGTGCGCGACATCGCGCTGGATCAACTCGCTGGCGACGTGGCGCGCGGACTTATCGCCGGCCGAGGGCCCGCGGCCGCGCACCTGCGCCTGGAAATGACGCTCGACCCGGTGCGCACAGATGTCGACCGCGCTGTCGCATTCGCCTTCATGATCGGGGAGAGCATTTCTAACGCGATCGATCATGCGCTCGGCGCGCGCGGTGCGACGATCACTATGTCATTGGTCGTTCAGGACGATGGCAGCCTCGCATTCGAGGTGGGCGCCGATCAGCTGCCCGTGGGCGACGATGCGGCCCCAGCGGCGCAGCGCCTGATCGATGCGTTCGCGAGTCAGCTGAACGCGCGTGTCGTGCGCGAACCAGGCAACCCCGTATTGACGCGCATCATCGTGCCGCCCGAAGCGGACGCGGCGGCTTCCACTGCCGCACCTGCAGCGCCCGCTGCGACGCGCGTCGGTTAGCCCACACCGCACGCGGCGTTTCTGCGGCCCAACCAGCACGGTCTCACCGGAACGGCGCCCATAAGGCCGCGTTGGCCTTGCGCGGAGCAGCACAGTGAATTCGCGTTGGACCTGGAGCGCCCTTAGGCAACACGTGACACGACAACTCCCGCGCCTCGACCGGCCGCCGCCGGGAGCGCGTTGGCGGTCGGTGCGGCCAAGACCGGCAGAACCGGTTCGCGCAGAACTCGCGCGTTCGAGCGGTGAGATCGAAACGCCTCGCGGTGTTCTGCGCTACCAGGCGGGAAAGCATTACATCGTGCATTACGGGCCGGGCGATCGTGCGCCCGTGCGGCGTGTGCTGTTCGACCATCTTTA
>DASPMA010000136.1:0-6746 GCA_035627335.1 Binatia bacterium | reverse complement strand
CCGTCGGGATTGACCGGTCCGAGCCGTGTTGCCGCGAGCGAGACCGCGCCAGTCGAGGTGAGGTCGCGGCGAAGCCGCGAGAGCGCTTCCGGCGTGTAGATGTCGCCGGCGTCCCAATTGCGCAGGCGCGCGATGTAGTTGGGGCGGAACAAGTCGGCGGGCTCGGCGCGCACGGCGCCAAGACGCGCGCGGGCCCCCGCTTCGAGGCGGAATTCGGCGCTGACACGGCTGGTTGCGTGATCGACGACGACGCGGCGCGGGCCGATGGCGGCATCGGCATAGCCGGCGTTTTGCAACGCAGTGAGCGCGGCGGCTTCGGCGGTGAGCACGACCTCGGTGCGCGCGGGCGCGCCGGCGTTCACGGCGGCGATTGCTTGCTCGACCGCGAAGACGGCGGCGGGATCCGGCTGCGCGCCCGCATATTCGATCTGTGGTGCGTCAAAGCTGAAGCGCGGTCCGGCTCCGATGACGATGCGCGCTTCGGCGGGCTCTTCCCGCGCTTCCGGCGTGACGGTTGCGCCGTAATAGCCTTCCGACCGCAGCCAGATCATCGCACGTTCGGCGGCTTCTTCGGCAATGCGTTCGGCATCGAACAGACTGCTTGGCCGATCGCGATCCGGCAGCAGGTCGGCGATGGTCTCGCGCATCTCCTCGTCGACGCCCTCGATCACGACCGGCGAATCCGCGGATGCGGATAGCGGGGCAGCCGTAAGGCCGAGCGCCGCGACGAAGGCGGCGGGAACGATGGGAAGGGCGCGCATCGCGAGTCTGAGAAGCCTGACCGGCAACGCTCGCGCGGCTGTGGTTAAGGCTTCATCAACCATCTGCGCAGGGGTCCGCCACCCCGCGCGCCCGGACTCCAACTAATGCGCGAGCTTTATGAGTAAAGAACCCCGTTCAGCCCCACGGGCCGCGCCTGCGGTCGCCCCAGGGCCCGCCGGCAGGCTCATTCGCCTGCGGGGCGAAACGACCGCTGAGTTTTAGAAGCGCCGCGATGCGGTTCTGCGTGCTCGGGTGCGTGGAGAAGAGGTTGTCCGCGCCATGGCCAGAGAGCGGGTTGATGATGAAAAGGTGCGCCATCGCCGGATTGCGCTCGGCAGGTTCATTGATGCGTTGACGCGCATACGCTTCGATCTTGCGCAGCGCGCCCGCGAGCGCAGCGGGATCGCCGCCGATCTCGGCGCCGATGCGGTCGGCTTCGTACTCACGCGCGCGGCTGATGGCCATTTGCACCAAAGCGGCCGCGATCGGCGCGAGGATCATGATGAGGATGCCGCCGATCGGATTGCGGTTGCCGCCGAAGAAGAAGGCAAAGTTCGCCAACATGCCGATCGCGCCGGCGATGGTGGCGGTGACGGTCATGGTCAGCGTGTCGCGGCTCTTCACGTGCGCGAGTTCGTGCGCCATCACGCCGCGAATTTCCTCGCGCGAGAGAAGGCCGAGCAGCCCCGTCGTCGCGGCGACGGCGGCGTGTTCAGGGTCGCGGCCGGTGGCGAATGCGTTCGGCTGCGGATTGTCGATGATGTAGACCTTGGGCGCCGGCATTCCGGCGCGCGCCGCCATGCTGAGCGTATCGTGCACGTAGGCTTGCACACGCGGATCGGGATGGCGTGCATCGACCGGCTGCGCGCGGAAGTGCGACAGCACCATCTTGTCGGCGTTCCAGTAGGCGAAGAGGTTCATGGCCGCCGCGATCGCGAGCGCGATCAACATGCCGCCGGTTCCGCCGATCATGTAGCCGACCGCGCCGAACAGCGCCGTCATCGCGGCCAATAGGATGTAGGTCTTCAGGTGGTTCATCGCGCTCCTCACGAGGGTGAGATATCGAGTGTGCGGAACCCGGGTTCAATAAGCTTAATGCACGTTCCGCGCCCCGTGATGGGGAAGGGGCTTCACGATGAGCAGTGCCTGCGCGAGAGTACGCGGCTCTCGACGCGGAGAAACCATGCGCGCGCTCGCAATCTTTGCCGCTTTGGCGCTTGTGACGGCGCCAGTTCTCGTTGCGCCGACCGTGGCGTACGCGGACGGAATCGAACGTCCTCGTCCACGGCCGCGTCCTCGTCCTCGGCGGCCGACTCCGCCGCCCCCCATGCCGGCGCCGCCGGTGATCATCGAAGAAGGACCTGAGACGGTGACGCTGCCCGATTCGTTCTTCGCCAGCACTGGCGGGGTCGGCGCCGATGTCGGGCTGGACTCTTTCTATTCGAGCAGCACCACCGTCATAATTCGCGGCGGATCGGCTCATGCGTCGGCCTTCGCGTTCGCTTCGGCGCGCGCCAGCGCCGGCGTGGGCGGCCATTTTGGCGCTCGCGGCGGGCATGGCCGCGGCCACGGCTGTGGCTGCCGCTAAGTAACCAAACCACAACAACGTGAGGCGCAAGCATTTGCCCGCTCCGGGGAATGGGCGTAAACGCGCGCCGCCGGGGAGAGGGCTTAACGCCCGTAAGGGGATTTCACCATGGCGCAGGCTCAGGCCGGAGCGCCTCAGCCCAACTCTTCCGGCGCCGCCGACACTGGCGGCGCGCACGCGCGCGATCATCGGAGCGGCGGCTTCTGGGTGCTGCTGTTGGGCTCGATCGGCGTTGTCTACGGCGACATCGGCACGAGCCCGCTCTACGCGTTGCGCGAATGTCTGCGCATCGTCACCGGCGATTATGCGCGTGCGCCTGAGCGCGCCGAGGTGATCGGCGTCGTCTCGCTGATCTTCTGGGCGCTGATCATCGTCGTGACGATCAAGTCGGTGTTCCTGCTGCTGCGCTTCGACAACAAAGGCGAAGGCGGGACGCTTTCGCTGATGGCGCTGGTGCGGCGCGCATTTCAGCGGCGCACCGCGTTGTTGCTCGCCGTCGGCATGCTGGGCGCCTCACTCTTTTACGCCGACGCAATGATTACGCCGGCGATCTCCGTGATCTCCGCCGTCGAGGGCCTTCGCGCCGTGCCGGGCGTCGGCGCCTATATTGATCCCTGGGTATTGCTCATCAGCATTATCATTTTGGGGCTGTTGTTTGCCGCGCAGAGCCGGGGCACCGCGCGCATGGGCGCACTGTTCGGCCCGATCATGCTGGTTTGGTTCGCGCTCATGGCGGGGCTCGGCCTTTATCACATCAGCGACGACCCCGGCATTCTCGCCGCGCTTTCGCCGCTGCCGGCGCTTGGCTTCATGGGCAGCCACGCTGGCCTCAGCTTCGTCGTGCTCGGCGCTGTGTTTCTAGCGGTCACGGGCGCGGAGGCGCTTTATGCCGACATGGGTCATTTCGGCCGCCGGCCGATCAGTCGTGCATGGATCTTCGTCGTGCTGCCGTGCCTGACATTGAATTATCTGGGGCAGGGCGCGCTCGCGCTCAGCAATCCAGCCGCGATCCAGAACATCTTCTTCATGTTGCCGCCCGACTGGCTGAAATTGCCCGTCGTCCTGCTCGCCACCCTGGCGACCGTGATCGCCAGCCAAGCGGTGATCACCGGCGCGTATTCGATCACCCAGCAGGCAATTCAGCTCGGCATTCTGCCGCGCATGGAGATTCGGCGCACATCGGAGACGCAAGCCGGCCAAATCTACATGCCGCAAGTGACCTGGCTGATGTTCGCGGGCGTGCTTATCCTTGGGATGGCCTTCGGCTCTTCGAGCCGCCTCGCATCGGCCTACGGCATCGCCGTGTCAGGCGAGATGATCGTTTCCACGGTTCTGGTTTTCCTCGCCATCTGGAAGCTCTGGAAGCGGCCGGCCTGGCTTGCGGCGATCATCTGCGCGCCCTTCCTGCTGATCGAACTCACGTTCTTCTCGTCGAACATGCTGAAGGTGTGGACCGGAGGCTTCGTGCCGTTGCTCTTGGCAGCCGGTCTTGTGCTGATCATGTGGACCTGGGTGCGGGGTACGCGCATTCTGAGCGAAGTGGTGCGCCGCGACGAGCCGCTGGCGAAATTGTTCGAAACGCTGTCCCACCATCCGCCGCATCGGGTGCGCGGGACGGCGATTTTTCTCACGGGCGATCCCGATGCTGCGCCGGCGGCGCTGATGCACAACCTCAAACATAATCAGGTGCTGCACGAGCAGATTATCGTGCTGACCGTGAAAACGCTGCCGACGCCGCGCGCGCCTGAGAGTGAGCGTTTGAAGGTCGAAGATTACATGCCGGACGTGAAGCGCGTGACGCTGAGCTTTGGCTTCATGGAAACGCCGAACGTGGTCAAGGCGCTGACTGAGGCCCGTAAGCACGGGCTTAAGTTCGACATCATGAAGACGAGTTTCTTTTTGTCGCGCCGCACGATCGTGCCGAGCGAGAAGAGCGGCATGCCGCTGTGGCAGGATCATCTGTTCATCTTCCTCGCCCGCAACGCGACCAACGCGACGGACTTCTTTCATATTCCATCGGGCCGGGCGGTGGAGCTTGGCAACCAGGTGATGGTCTAGCAGCCGCCGGGCGTGCGGTTGTGGAAAGGCGTTGCGCGCTCCCGCCGGACGCTTAACACTCCTCGTTTGGAGAGCGTTATGGCGGACAATGCGCACTCGCCGCAGGTGAAGTTGGCGCTGCAGCACGAACGGGAGGGCCGGGAGAGCGAGGCGGTAAAGGTGCTCGACGCTGCCGCCGCGGCGGGGGATGCTCAGGCGCAACTGTTGCTGGCTCAGCGGTTGATTTGGCAGCCGCGCACACGCCCGCGTGCCCTGAAACTCGTGCAACAAGCTGCGCAACAGGCGAACGTCGACGCGCTGCACTTCGCCGCGGTAATTGCCGCCGCAGGGGTTGGGGCGGCGCCGGACTGGCGCAAAGCCATGCGTTTTCTGCGCAAGGCGGCCGAACGTGGAAGCACGCGAGCGCGGCGCCAGCGGGCGGCGATCGGTGCTGGATTCGATCTCGAGCATTGGCTTCAGGCCCCCGCCGCGGAGATGCAGTTTGAGTCTCCTCGCATTGGCGTTGTACGGCGGTTTCTGCCGGCGCCGATGTGCGCGTGGCTCATCGAATCGGCAAAGCCGCAGCTAAAGCCATCTCTCGTGACGATGGGGAGTTCGGGCGCCTCAGAGCTTGCGAACGTGCGCACGAACATGGGCGTGTTCGTCAATCTGATCAACACGGATATCGTCTTGCTGCTGGCTCAGGCGCGTTTGGGCGCCGTGCTTGGCGTGCAGGCAGTGCAGTACGAAAACCCGAACATTCTGCGGTACGAGCCCGGACAGGAATTCAAGCCGCATTACGACGCATTGGAGCCGGAAAAAATCGGCTACCACGAAGAGCTGAGCCGCCACGGTCAGCGCATCGCGACATTTCTCATTTACTTGAATGACGAATTCGAGGGTGGTGAAACCAGCTTTCCGTTGCTGGGTTGGAATTTCAAAGGCCGGACCGGCGATGCACTCTTCTTCTGGAACGTGAGTCGCGAGGGCGAGTTCGAGCGGAATTTGCGGCACGCCGGCCTGCCGCCGACGAGCGGCGAAAAGTGGCTCTTCTCGCAGTGGGTGCGCAACAAGCCGGTTTCGTCGGTTCGCGCTCCGGTCTAGGCGGGCGAAAAGACGGCTAGGCGCGATACAAATAGTCAGTCGGCAACCCAAGGCGCGCACAGGCTCGCGCGGGCGGGGCGCTGTCGATCACGATGCGATCCGATGCGGCGCCGAGGCCCAGCAGCAGCGTCGCTTCGCCCGGGCGCATGCCGTAGCCCGCATGAAGACCCAAAATCGCGCGCACCCAAGTGGGCGTGAGGTCGACGGCGGCGCGCACCATCATTCTTTGCAAGCGGCGGGACGGCAGTATCGTCGCTGTGCGGACGATCTCAAGAAAGTCGAAGACGATGCGCGAGCGCTCCAGCTTGGGACGCATTGCGGCAAAAAGTGCTTGCATTGCGGCTGCGGAGCGCGGCGCGCCATGTGCGCCGTAGAGCGCGGCGGCTTCGTGCCCTTCGTCGTACACGGCATCCATTTCGCGCCTCGTGAGCGGGCGAACGAAGCGGTGATACGCCTCGAAGAAGCCGTAGCCCGCGGTTGCGTTGACCCAGTTCAACAGCTCTTCGTCGTTCGCGCGATAGGGCGCGCCGGAGGGCGTCACACCCTCGATGCGTCCATGCGCGCGCACGATGCCGGCGATCATGGCGCGCGCCTGCTCGGAGGGGCCGTAGACGGTCACCATTGCGGCCATGCCGGTGCGCTTCATGCGCGAGACAGGGTCGGTACGAAACGTTGTGTGTTCCCAAACGCCGGTGCGCACGCGCGGTTCGGCCAATTCCAGGATCACGGCGGCGATGCCGCCGATCGTGAGCGCCACGGGGTTTTTCATGACCCGCCACGCGAGCGATGTCGGTGCGAACAGGGCGGGCGCGCCGGGGGGCTTGGAAAAATCGAGCGTAAGACCCGGCGCGTCGAAATAGGAACGCGCGGCGTCCTCGAGGCGCGCGTGCAGAGGCGCGGGCAGTCGGGCCATCGCGTTTTATATGGCGCGAACCGCGAGGCGCCGCTATGCCTCGCGCCGCGACATGGAGTTGCAGACGTGACGAAAAGCGGCGTGAAGAAAGTGGTGCTGGCCTATTCGGGCGGGCTCGACACTTCGATCATCCTCAAATGGCTGGAGGAGACATACGGCTGCGAGATCGTCACGTTCACCGCGGACCTCGGGCAAGGCGAAGAGCTGGCGCCCGCGCGCGCCAAGGCGCTGGCGATGGGCGTAAAGCCGGAGAACATTTTCATCGACGATCTGCGCGAGGAATTCGTCCGTGACTTCGTGTGGCCGATGTTCCGCGCGAACACGCTGTACGAAGGGCAATAC
>DASPMA010000135.1:0-2476 GCA_035627335.1 Binatia bacterium | reverse complement strand
CATCGCGCTGCAAGCGCCGCGCATCGACATTCGGCAGGTCGCGGAAGAAGCGTGCCGAGTTGCGCAGCGCCGAGAGCGCGCGCGTCACGCGCAGATCGTCAGGCGCCGGATAAAGCCCCGCTTCGATATTGGCGCGGTCTTGCGCGAACAGTTCCAGGAACGCGGCGCGAATGCGCACCGGATCGCCTTCCTCCGCCTGCGGCTGAAAGCGCGGCTCGCCCGGCCGGTTGAACGGCCCGCTGATCCGCCGCGCCAGCAGATACTGGCCCATATACCAGGCCACCCGCGCACCCTGCGCGGCGGCATAACGGGCTCGGCCAAGATCGCGCATCAATCCCATGCGCCGAATTTAGAGCAGCCAGGACGCGCGCACCACCGGTGCAAGTGACGGCTCGCTGGCGTCCGCTTCGCGGTCGGAACCGATATTAGTAGGAGGGATGAAGGCTTATGCGGTGTCGCGCCAGTCGAACTTCGCACGCCAAAGGTAAGCACCCGCGATCACCCCCGCAAACAACAGTCCGGTGCCGGCGAGATACGGGATCGAAAAACCCGTTTGCATCCGGCCGTAGTTGATTGCCGCGTGCAGAAGGCCGGCGACCACGACTGCGCCGATCCAGTTCCTCATTTGGCGGGCGAGCACCACGCAAATGAGTGAAAGCGCAATATGACCGGCGATGGTACGAGCGCCCTGGAGCGCCATGTCGCTCGCTCCGATACTATCCGCGTACACAAAAATGCGAAACACGACTTCAATCTGCCCCATGGCGCCGGCCAAGATGACGACGATCCAAAACCAAGACAAGCGCCGACGTCGCAAATCGGCGACGCCGATGGCGGCGGCCTTCGCGGCTTCCTCCCAAGTCGCGGCGGCAATGAAGTACGCGAAAGCTCCGAAGCGTGTGGCTAGGCCCAGCGCTTCGGCGCTTCCCATGAAGTAGGTCGGCCGCAGCAATGTGCTTGCGGCCATGAGGGCGATAAGGACGACAATCGCCAGAAGCAGCGACGCGCGCGGGGGACGCGCCGCCGCCGGACCGCCACGACTAGCCGCCAAGGATGGTGTCATCCCCGCCGCCGCCGCCACCTCCACCTCCGCTGCCTCCACTCCAGATCGGCCCGTTGCCGCCGCCGAGGTAAGTGAAAACGCCGCCCTCTAGGCTGTACGCCGCTCCATCGTAAACGAACTGGATCGAGCCGGGCGGGTCCGCTGGCCCATCCACCGGTTCAAGGTCATTCTCGCCCAGTCCCCCATCGAAGAATGAGTCATTGCCTTCAACCCCGTCGTTGAGCTCTCCGATGTCTTCCAAGAACTCATGGAGCGCGTTAGCGAGAAAGAGGTCGGTGATTTCCTCCTGCACTTGCCCCATGCCGCTGCCGGGATTTTGCAGAAGTTGTTCGACCGCATAGTCGTAGCCGTCATAATCGCCATCGCCGTCATGATCTCGTCCGGGTACAGGAGGTGCTGGTTCAGGCATGAGCTACTCCTACTCAAAGACCGGAGAATGAGCTGCCTCTCAATCAGCGGATGCAAGTGTAGATTGTGTAACTCAGCGGGTTGGCAGCGGGTTGTCAGCGGGTTGAGTGTGATGCTCATTGAACTGCTTCTTGGGCTCGGGCGTCGGATGTGCGCTATCAGGTAGGAGCGCCGTTTGCGCGCAATCTATCCCACAGACGCGCTGGGCTAACGCACTGAAAACCAACACCAACGCAAGAAAACAAACGTAATCAATCCCACACCTCCGAACCCGTGCGATACTCCGCTTGTCTCTCGCACGGGAGGTTCATTGGCTAGCCGAGCCGAGCGGACGCGAGGGACGCGATCGAGCGTGAGAAAGCCGGCGCAGCGGTGAGGCGAAGTCGCCTGGTAGTCGCCGCGCAAATGCGCCGGGGTCCGGGACTCAAGGCAGGGCCCGCACGCCGTCGGGGACTTGGGGTTCACCTGCGCAAAGAGCGCTAACCCAAGCCCGCCGCAAAACGATCGCAACGGGGCGCGCGAAGCGCGCGGCGTTGATTGGAGACAATCAGCGCAACCCACAAGCTAAACCGAGCGCGGATCGCGCGCCCTGTCCTCCCCTTGGGGAGCGAATAGAGGATTGCGAACAGAGCGGGTCGCGCCGCTCGCGAGTCATACGCCTCGCAACCGCGGGAATTGGAGGTGAGCAATGCTCGTGCAGAACCAGACCGGACCGCCGGCGCCCTGGCCGGCAAGACGCGTCAGGCCAAGCGAAAGCCGGTGGAGTTTGCATCGAACGAAGATGCCGGCGAGGGCGCCGGCGGTCCAGTCTAGTCCCTATTCGCCATTCGCCACTTCTAGCGACGCTTCCCGCGCCGCTTCGGCGGCGCTTCCAGCGGTTCGGGCCATTGCGTGATGTGGCGGATGAGGCCCGCCATTTTGAGTCGGCCTTCGGGGCGCGTTTTGTTCTTCGCGGAGACCTTGGCGATGTGCACAGTGTTCGGATCGCCGGAAACAAGCGGATGC
>DASPMA010000134.1:0-4210 GCA_035627335.1 Binatia bacterium | reverse complement strand
TCCAGAATTATCGCGGCGACACCCGTGCGGGGCAGCGACACATCCGTCGCGGTGTCGAATAACGCTTCGTACTCGCCCGGCGCCATGTCGCGAAAGGTGATGACGTCCATCGCGACGCTGATGTCGTCACAGCGCCAGCTTTCGCTGCGCATGTCTGTCGGCAGACGGCAGCGATAGTCGCGCAGCTCGCGCTCGAAGGCCGGTAAACCGGCGCGCCAGACATCGATCAAGGCGCGCTTGGAAACTTCGGTCGCCACATCGACCGGGGCGTACATCATTTCGTACGCGCCGATCGCGTCGCTGCCCTCGCGCTGGAACGTGCGGGGCCGGATGTATTCGGCGTTGACGACGAGCAGCAGGACGCGGCGGGCTTGCATCAGCTCGGTGGGAGTCAGCGGAGAAGGCGGCCCTTCTGCCTCACGCAAAAGCTGCAGGCTCAATAATCCGAAATTGTCGGCCACGCCGCCATCCGACAAGTGCACGTAACGCTGCCCCGCACGGGTGTCGCCGCGATAATTCTGGAACGCGCGCGCGGCCTGGCGGACGTTCTCGGATTGCGCGCGGTCCGCCAGCACGTTCGTCGTCCATGCTGGCGGGCCTTCGCAGCGCGCGGCGTAGCTCTCCATCAGGATCGGTCGGAAGGCCACCGGCGCTGCCATGGAGGCGGCCACGGCGTCCGCGACGCGCACATCCGTCAGATTGCTGCAGAGGCCATCGAAGAAGAATTGCGTGAATGCGAACGGCGTCGAGTTGTAGAGATCGGTTGCGTTGATGATGACGCGCGGCCCCGCGCCGAGCGCGCTCATGCGCGCGCCGTCATACACGTTCGCGTCCAACCAGTCGGCCAGCTGCGCCGGTCCGTTCATGCCGCCGCGCATCATGCCGGCCCATGACGCCGGCGAGCGCCCGCGCCGCACGCGCCAATCGCGCGCGAGATAGGCGGCCTCGAACGTGTCGAGCCCGGCTTCGCCGTGCTGCGCGTAGTATGCCGCGAGCACCGAACCCCCCGACACGGACGTGATCAGCGCGATGTGTTCGGTCAATGGGCGGCCGTCGCGGCCAGGCGTCTCGCGCATGCCGCGCAGCACGCCAAGGTGAAAGGACGCTGCGCGCGCCCCGCCGCCCGAGAGCGCAAGAATGATCAGGTCTTCGCCAACGGGCGCTCGGCCACGCACGTCCGTCTGCAAGCCGCCCAACGGTCTATTGATCGGCGCAGCCGTGGCGCACGCCGTCAGCCCAAACGCCAAAGCGAGCAGCATTCCCCGCATGTCGGCCACTTCCGCACGCCGCGCTGAGACTGACAATCCCAAAACTATCGGGAGCGCGCCGCGACGCGCTCGGCTTGCCGCAACACGCGCAGCAGGTTGCCGCCGGCGAGGGCCGCAATGTCCGCATCGTTCCAGCCACGGCGCATCAGCTCGACCAGCAGCGGCGTGTAGCCGTCCACGCCTTCCATGCCTTCAGGCAGATACGTCACGCCATCGTAATCGCCGCCAAGCCCCACATACGCGCGTCCGGCGACGCGGCCGATGTGCTCAATGTGGTCCGCGACATCGCCCGCCGTCACGCGGGGCGGAGGATTGGCGGCGACCCACGCATCCAGGCCCGCGCGCGCGGCGGCAGGGTCGCCCGGATTAAGACTCTTGTGGCGCTGCTCCTCGCCGCTGCGTTGCGCGCTCCACTGGCGGAATTCTTCGGAGATGAACGGGGAGGTGAAGTTCACCATCACTACCCCGCCATTGCGGCGCACTTCACGGAGAACGTCGTCCGGCACGTTGCGCGGGTGATGCGCGATCGCGCGCGCTGAGGAATGCGAGAAGATCACCGGCGCTTCACTGACGCGCAGCGCATCGTGCATGGCTTCGGCCGAGACATGGCTAAGGTCGACGAGCATCCCCACGCGGTTCATTTCGCGGACGACCTGTTCGCCGAACTCCGTGAGGCCGCCGTGCCGCGGGGCATCGGTGGCGCTGTCGACCCAGTCGATCGTCGTCGAATGCGTCAGCGTCATATAGAGCACGCCAGAGGCGCGGAACTCGCGCAAGAGCGCGAGATTGTTGTTGATCGCCTCGCCGCCCTCCATGCCGAACATCGAGGCGATCCGCCCGGCGCGATGGATGCGCACGATATCGTCGGCGCTGTCGGCGTACTCGAACGCGCGCGGATAGCGCGCGATAATGCGGCGGGTCAAATCGATCTGCTCGTGCACGGCCTGGGTGGCGGCGAGCCCCTTGAATGTCGCTGGCACATAGACCGACCAGAACTGCGCGCCGACGCCGCCCCGGCGCAGACGCGCGATGTCGGTGTGCATGGGCGGCGTGAGCTGGCGCGTATCGCTGTTGAGATCGACCGCGTCGAGATTGTTGGCGTGACTGTCGCGGATTTCCCAGGGCAGGTCATTGTGCCCGTCCACAAGCGGCATGCGGCGCAAAATGCGCTCAACGCGCGCGCGCTCCTGCGCCGTAGGCGCCTGCGCCATCGCCAAGCTCGGCGCGAGCGCCAGAACCAATAGGCCAAGCGCTGCCGCTGCTCTGATCATGTGAAGTCCCATCCCCGAAGTGTTCCGGGGATGGGTGCTTCATTTGCAGGGCGCGATCAACCGTCCAACGACAGTTGGATCAAGGCACGACCCAGGTGTGCGAGCCGGTATTGTTGCCTTCGTTGGTTTCAGCGTTGGTGTTGCTCGCGTCGGCGGCGAAGTCGAACTGATAGGAACCCGACGGCCAGACGATGTCGTCCCAGAACGTCAGGGTGTGGTTGTACACATGCCCGGGCTGGATCGCGGGGACCTGCACGACAAGCATGTTCGGGAAGGCTGGATCTTCATAGGCCGCGATCAAGCGCGCGGGCACGTCGACGCAGCCGCCTTCTTCGCCAGGCAAATGACAATTCACGGTGATGACCGAAGGCACGGACGGCGCGCTGCCTGAGTTGCGTACGGAAACCACGCCGTGCTCGATGCGCGACGTGATCGGCCGTAAGTCAGGCGCACGCGCCGTCAGCCGCGCGCCCGCGGCCGGCGCGGCCGTGCTGGGTCTAGCCGTGGTGGTTTGCGCCTCCGCCGCAGCAATGCCGGCGCAGGTAACGATTGCCGCCAAGAGGCCAGCACACAACACACGCAACATGGAGCTTTCTCCCATGAGCCAAGTCCCTCTCATCTGTCAGAGGTAACATCTGCGCGGGCGACATAGGGTGACGGCTGTCACGCGCCGGGGCTTAGAGTCCGTAGGCGGCCTTCATCTCCGGCTCTTTCGCCGCGACAAGGCGCGCCAGATCGACGATCACCTTGGCCTGTTTCCAGGTGGCGTCGTCCAGCATCTTGCCGTCGACCAGCGCGACGCCGGTGCCGTCCGGCATCGCATCCAGCATGCGCTTGGCCAGTTTCACGTCTTCCACGTCAGGCGTAAACACGCGGCGCGCAATCGTGATCTGCGAAGGATGCAACGTCCACGCGCCGACACAGCCCATCAGATAGGCATTGCGGAATTGCTGTTCGCACGCAGCTTCATCGGCGAAATCGCCGAACGGGCCGTACATCGGCTTGATGCCGTGCATCACGCACGCGTCGACCATGCGCGCGAACGTGTAGTGCCAGAGGTCTTGCTGCGCCGCTTCGCGCGGCTGGCCGTCAACCGGATCGCTGATCACCTTGTATCCAGGATGGCCGCCGCCAACGCGCGTCGTCTTCATCTTGCGCGACGCGGCGAGATCGGCAGGTCCGAGGCAGATCCCATGCATGCGCGGGGAAGCGCCGGCGATCGCTTCGACATTGGCGACGCCCTGCGCGGTTTCGAGAATGGCGTGCAACAGGATCGGCTTCTTCACGCTGTGCTTGGCTTCCAGGAGCGCAAGCAGCTGATCCATGTAGTGGATGTCCCACGGGCCCTCGACTTTGGGCACCATGATGACGTCGAGCTGATTGCCGATCTTGGCGACGAGTTCGGTGACGTCGTCCAAGTGCCAGGGCGAGTTGAGCGCATTGATGCGCGACCAATAGCCGACGCCGGCTTTGGCGAAATCGAAGCTCTCGCCCATTTCAATGGCCCCGGCGCGCGCGGCTTGCTTGGCGTCGGCGGGAATGGCGTCTTCGAGATTGGCGAGGATGACATCGACTTGGGCCGCCATGTCGGCGACGCGGGCGCGCAGTTTCTCATTATGGGCCGGCACGAAATGGATCATGCGCTCGAGCCGGACGGGCAGATCCCGGAGC
>DASPMA010000133.1:0-4553 GCA_035627335.1 Binatia bacterium | reverse complement strand
CGATGTGTCCGCGTTCATGGACGCCGCCGGCATCGAAAGAGGCATCGTTGTCGGCCACTCGATGAGTTCGGCGATTACGCTGGCGACGGCGGCTGCTTATCCTGAACGCGTTTCCGGTATCGTGCTGATGGGCGCCTTCGCGCACTTCCGCGACACGACGACGATGGCCGAGTTGAAAGCGGCGGCGGCGGACGTTGGCGACAATTGCGGGCGCGAATTCGCGCAAGCATTTCAGGAAAGCACGCTCGCCAACCCGATCCCGCCGGGCTACCTCGAAACGGTTATCAACGAGAGCCTTTACATGCCTGGCCACGCCTGGCGCGGGGCTGTGCAGGGTCTGATCGATTTCGAGCCAGTGGATGCGGCGCGTCGGATTCAAGCGCCGGCGGCGATCATCTGGGGCGACAAGGACGCTTACTGCCCTCGCCAGGATCAACACGATCTGCGCGCCGCGTTGAGCTCATCGCGTCTGTTCACGCTGACCGGCGCGGGCCACGCGCTGCATTGGGAACGTCCCGCTGACACGGCTGCGCTGCTGCGCGCCTTCATCGCCGACATCGAAGAGCCGGCGGTGCTGACGCACGCGTTCGCCTAGGTGGTCCCTCCCCCTTAACGGGGGAGGGTGGCGCCTAAAGCGGGGCGACGCTCGCCGCGCCCGGCGCTGCCGCCGGTTCGCGGCGAGCGTGTGCGCGCTGCTGGCGCCAGCGATCCAGCGGATGATCGATCAGCACAAGCACCGCGATCGACATCGCTATGGTGCCGAGAATGCCGATCCACATGCCGAACGGCGGCTCGTGCGTGAGCACAAAGCCAATCACGAACAGTTGCGTCATGTAGATCGGATAGGAGAGATCGCCGATCCAGCGGTCGAGCGCATTGTCCTTGAAGGCCGCGAAGATGAACGGCGTTGTCGCCGCGAACACGGCATAGACCGCCCAGCGCATGCGGATGTCCGTCCAGCCGAGCAGCGGGAAGGCGACGATGAAGGCGAGAACCACAAGCGCCGTGATCCAGCCGACGGCCTTCGGCAGCCGGTTCGCGAGCGGCAGCGCTTTGTGCGCCAGCATGCCGAGCAGGAAGAGGAAGAGCGCTGTCGGGAAAAAGCGGCCCTGCCAGAGCAGATAATCGACGCCCTCAAGGAAGGCGCCGAAAAGGCGGAGGGCGATGCTCGCAAGGCAAATCGCGGCGATCCACTTCCAGCCGGCGCGCGCCAGGAATGGCGCGATGGCGTAGAACATGAGCTCCATGGACAGGCTCCACGCCTGCGGCACGAACAGGCCCTGCCAGCCCACGACCGTAGTCTCGTCCGGCAACGGTCCGCGCGGGTCCAGCACAAGCGCGCCCGTGTCGTCAATGGAGAACCAGAACAGCAGCTCCTGACCGACCATGACAAGGTTCTCGATTCCCATGACGATTGCGGTCAAAGGATTCTGCAGGATGCGATCGACGAGTTCGGGGTTGATCGTCGCGCTGGCGTTGAATGCGTAGACCGCGATGATCGTCAGCGCGACCATGACGAGATAGGTCGGAAAAAGCCGCAGCAGACGGTTCGAATAGAAGAGTCCGACGTCCTTGTACTTTCCATCGAGCACGAGCGCCATGTAGAAGCCCGAGACGATGAAAAAGGCCTGCACCGCAAGTCCGCCGCTCAGAAACTTGTAGCTTGCAAGCGGCAGGTGCGAGAGCACCACCGCCATTGCCAGCGCCACGCGCACCATGCCCATGAGAAGCTCCCGCCAATCGGAGCAGATCATGGCGTGCAAACCGGGCAGCGTCGTTACGGTTCGTCGCTGGCGCAGAGCCGTTGGACGATTTGTCTCCTCCGTCGATCCTAGCGGCCGAGGATTTCGCGTAAATCGTGATTGTCGCGTGCTGCTTGGATCGAGCAAACCGAAACGAAATCGATCGTAGTGGCGAGCGAATAATCCTCGAGCATTGCCGCGCGCGCGCGCATTGCTGCATCGACAAGACCCGGCAGGTCATCAAAGTCTTGCACCTGCGGATAGTCAGGATGGCGCCCGCGCGCGGCTTCAATTGAGCCTATGGCCACGTTATCGAGCTGCTGCTCTGTGAGTGGATCGTCGCCAAACACCGGGATGACCAGGCCCTGGCGCTCGCGAACATCTTGGAGCGCAATCAACGCGCCAGAGCAGCGCGCGAGATAGAGCGAGCGCGCGCGGTCTGCCGGCAGCGCGCCGATGCGGCGCGGACCGGTGGCGCCCGGCGGCGGCAACAGTTCGCTCGGCAAACGTGCTTCGGCCGCCCGCAGAGCATCCGCGAACTCGATGGTTTCGGTCGTGTCGCGCACGTCCTCGCTGGCGCGTTCGCGTTGCGCGGCCTCCTGACGCATCGCTTCGGCAGCCTGACGGTCAGCCTCGCGCCGCTCGGCGTCTTGCCGGCGCCCGAGTTCGTTTTCGCGCTCTTCTGCGATGCGGTCGGCTGCCGCGGCAGCGAGCTCGGCCGCTGAGCCCGGCAACGGCGCGGGCGTGCGCGAATCGAACGGCCCGCCCGCGAAGTGCGCTGCCGTCTTGGTCAGACGCAATTCCGTGCACATGGGGTGACCGTAATAAAGCCCGGTGAGCGTCTCGCCGTCCTCTGACAGCGTGAATTCGACGGTGAACCGCACACTCTGAAATGCGCTGCCGGCGAATGCTTGAACTGTAAAAGTGCGCGCCGCGGGGTCAAAGGCGCTGATGCGATAGTCGACATCGCCGCACGTGTGCGGGCTGCACCAATGCTCGGTCACCCAAGTCCTTGCCTGATCGCGCGTGTTGAAGCGCCAGGAGGTTTCCCCGCCCGTGCAATGGGCGCCGCTCCATGCGCCTTGCAGTTGCGCTTCGAATGCAAACGCGGCCCCGCCGACGCACAGCCAAAGCGCGGCGGTCCACAGCGCGCGCGCGAGCCACGGGCCGACGTTTTGGGTTTTCAGCATGGACGCCCTCCCCAGGTAGACGCATTCCAGCGCCTCCCGTTCTGAAGAGCAAGTGGTACGAGGTGCAGACAGGACGGCGACCCGTACGCAACCCGTTACGGCTGCTTCCTTCCGGACCTGACCGGGTTGGCGGGGCGGCCGTCCGCCGCCTGCCTGCGGACCCCATATCGCCTCAGGCAAATCCAACTGCAAGACCCGGAACAGCGCCGAAGCCGAGGCGTTTGTACGGCGGCTACCCACAACCGAAAGGCCGCGCCGCAAGCGCGGAAACGCCGATGCTGCGAATGCTTGTCCTTGCCCTCGTTCTGGCCGCGCCGGCGGCGTCCGCGGAGCAATTCCGCGAGTCCGCTCTGGGCGTTGAAGTGATCGGCGATGACGGCGTCAGCCTCGGCGAGGTCACGGCGGTGGAACGTAACGCCGACGGCGAAATCGTCGCGGTGGAAATCGCTGGCCTCGAGCCGGCTGACGCGCCGTTCGCCTCCTCGGACATGATCGCCGAAGAGGAAAGCGATCAGCTTTGGGCGCCGACGAACGCGCGTGAAGAATCAGCGCGCGGCGGCGCCGGTCGCCGCACCGCGACCCGCTGAGCGGCTCAAGAGATCTATCCCGGCGCTCACGAAGCCCGCGCCGAACAGCACGCCTGCAGCTGCCAATCCGTAGCTGGGAAATGGATCCGGCAATCGGCCGAGCACGCCCGCGGCAATCACGCTGCCGAACCATCCGATCGGCGCAAGCCACGGCCGCTCGCCGGCCCGGAGCCACGCGATGCTCAGTCCGATCATCGCGATGGCAAGCGCGGTTGCTCCATCCTGATACGTGCTGAATCCGAACGGATCGGCGTCCGGGCCGCCAATGAATGAGAGCGCGGCCACCGCCACGCCAAAACTCGCCATACCGAGGAAGCCGAGCTGATCCGCGCGGACGAGGTAGATCCCGATCACGCCGAACAGCAAAAGCACGTCCGTGGCAGCGTAGAGCCATTCGAGCGCGATCGCGTCTTCGATCAGCGGAAACGACGCGAAGATGCGCAGCACTCCGCCGGCAATCGCGGCGACAGCGGCCAAGCGAAAAAGCTGAGCGAAGGTCACGGCGGGAACCTTCGTGATCGTCCGGGACAAAGGCAAGCTAGAAGGGCCCGGCGTGAACGCCGAGCCCTTCAGCGGCCCCGCGGCGCCCCCAACCAATTTCGCAAGCGAAAGGGGCGAGGGCCTCATGGCCCACGCCCCGCGCCGTCGCACAACGCCCGCCGCCGCACCCTGTTCCGGAGCGGCGGCGGCGTCAGCTTTTCTAGATGTCGAGCATCCCTGGCTGCACAACCGGCTGGCCGCTTGTTGGGCTCATCCCGTCGTCCATGGGATCATCCATTGGATCGGCGTTGGGCTCCGGCGTTTCCATGGATGGATCGTCCATCGTCGATGGCTCAAGCGGCGGCGCCTGATAGTACGGCGCCGCTGTGCTCGGCGTGTAACCCGGCGCAGTCGTGCTGGGCTGATAGCTTGCCAATTGCTGCGTCGAGAACATCTGCGCGTATTGCTCGCTCGACGTGGCGATGCCGGCGAAGTTCATCTGGACTTCGAGGCCGCCCGTATCGCTGTCCACAACTTCAATCATGTTGGCGTCG
>DASPMA010000132.1:0-3179 GCA_035627335.1 Binatia bacterium | reverse complement strand
ATCGAGGCGCCGCCGAACACGACGGCGGTCGAGAGGCCCAAAAACTTGCCGTAGGCGCGGAAGCTGTCGCCGATTTGCGCGGCCAGTTCGCGCGTCGGCGCGAGCACCAGCGTGCGGCAGGACTTTTCGCCCGGAAATTTCCGGTCCTTGTGCAAGCGATCGAGGATCGGCAGCGCGAACGCCGCCGTCTTGCCGGTGCCGGTTTGGGCAAGACCGATCAGGTCCTTGCCCTTCTGCACGATCGGCAAAGCTTGGATCTGGATTGGCGTGGGTTGGGTGTAGCCTTCGGCGTCGAGTGCGCGAAGGATCGGCGCGGAAACGCGGAGGTCTTGGAAAGTGGTCACGTAAAATCTTTCGAGCCGGCACGCGTCATCACGTGGGCCCTATCAGGTCAGGAACGATGCGACGGCGAAGAAAGGCGGCGAGCCGATGCCTTAATCAGGGGGCTCAGAGCCGAACGTCGATGGTGGCGTTCCGTGGGGACCGCGTTCTGCGCACATGAGCGCGAACGGTCGCTGACCCCGGATGTCGGGGCGAAAAGCTAAAAAGTCAATAACACGCACGGGCAGGAGCCCTGCAGGATTGGCGCTCTCACGCCTCCGCGCGCACGATCCAACAGGCAGCCGGGCGTGCAATGCCGTTGGGGCTCTCGAGCTTGCGCAGGAACTCAAGCAACAGCCGCTTTGCCTCGACGGGATCAAGTCCCTGCTCGTTGATCGCCCGCGCGCACGGACCGATCTTGAGCAAAAACGCCGCTGCTTCGTGCGCATCCGCCCCCAGGACAATGTCGCCGTCCCACGCGGTGATCGACACGTTGCGCCAGCCGGCGCCGCCAAGAATGCGTTCGATCTTCTTCGCATCCGAAAGCGCGAACGGCCCGGGCAGGTCCGGATCGGCCGGTTTCAACGGCTCCTTCAACATGGGCGTGAGCGCCGTCAGCGGCTGAGCCGTCCACAAATTCTCCGCGAACGGGCGCCAGCACGCGAACACGAACCGCGCGCCGGCGGCCATCCCGCTGCGGATGTTCGCGAAGGCCGCAACGGGATCATCGAAGAACATCACGCCGAAGCGCGAGAAGGCCGCATCGAAGGGCGTTCCCGGAATGGCGCCGGCGCCTGCGTCCGCTTCGATAAACGTGACATTGGCCCGCCCTTCAGCGCGTTGACGCGCTAGGCCTAGCAATTGCTGCGAAATGTCGACGCCAACGACGCACCCGCTATCGCCAACGAGATCGGCCGCCTTCAGCGCACTCGCCCCGCCGCCGCAGCCGATATCGAGCACGCGCTCGCCTGCTTTGAGTTTCAGCGCATCGAACGACGCCTGCGTCAGGCTCGCCAGCATCCTGTCGATCCCGTCGGCATGACGAACCCATTCATCGCCAACCGCGCTGTTCCAGTATTCTTGCTGTGTGGGGCGTTCAGTCATTGCTGCCATTGTCCTAGTTCACCAAGAATGGCTGAGGCGGCCTGGTCAAGCTTCAACGAAGCCCTTCCAAGTGCGCATGTAATCCACGAACGCCGGTCCAAGCCCCTCGCCGCGCAAATACGCTGCGCTCACCGGCGTCGGTGTTGACGTGAAACTTGGATCGGCCGCGACCCGGCGCGGAAAATCATGATGCAGTATCGCGGCGCGGCCCAGAATCGGAAAATCGAACCCCATCGCCATAACGTCGCGCGCATCTTCCGCCGACATGATCTTTCCTGCCGCGCCGAGACGCACATCGCCTCGATCAAGTTGGGTGAAGTAGGACGCGAGCGTGCGCCCCTGGAACGCTTCGTCATTCGGCTCCTTGCGGACATCCCACAGGGACATGTCGATGTAATCGACTTTCGCATCGTGCATCAGCCGCTGCGCCACATCGGCGACCTCGGTGACTACAAGGCCCCATCGCTCCGGCGAAAGCCGCACACCCAGTGAGAAGCCCGGCTTCGTCGCCGCGCGAACCTCATCGACCAGCTCCAGCAGAAACCGCATGCGCCGTTCGGGATCGCCGCCATAGGCGTCGTCGCGCCGATTGAGTTCAGGGCTCAGGAAGGAACAGATCAGATAGCCGTGCGCGCCGTGCAATTCGACCCCATCGAAGCCAGCCTGTTCCGCCCGCTTCGCCGCCGCGATGAAGCAATCGCGCGAGCGCTGGATTTCATCCAGCGTCATCGCCTCGGCCTTTAGCTTCTCATCGGCTGATGGCGCTTTCGGGTTCTTCAGCGACCGCAGTCCGCCATGGTGCAGCTGGCCCACCGCGTGACTGCCGTATTCCTTGATCTTCGCCGCAAGCCGCGTGAGTCCCGGCAAATGCCTGTCATCGTGAAAGCCAAGCTGCCCCGGAAACCCGACGCCCTGTTCTTGCACCGACGCCGCGCACGTCATCGTCAGCGCAAACTCTCCCTCGGCGCGCATGGTGAGCCAACGAAATTCGTCCTCGCTCAACACACCATCGGCATGGCTCTGCAAGTTTGTCAGCGGCGACAGCACGAAGCGGTTTTTCAGAGTGTCTCCGGAGCGGAGCGTGAGGGGTTCGCTCAGCGACGTCACGCGCCCTTCTCCCCTTGCGGGGAGAAGGTGGCCGCGAAGCGGCCGGATGAGAGGATCACCGGCGCATCAGGGTTGAGCGCGAGTTTGATGGGCCGGAACACCCTCACCCGCTTCGAGCAAGCTCGAAGCGACCTCTCCCTTAAAGGGAGAGGTGTTGCGCCGGTGCGCCGACTCAAGCCGCCGCCTTCGTCTTCGCCCCAAACCGCTCGTAGAAGCTCTCGCCCTTCGCGGCCATGTCGCGCAGGAGCTTGTTCGGGCGGAAGCGTTCGCCGTACGTGTCGGCGAGACGATCGGCTTCCTCCACGAACTTCTTCGTCCCCCAGAAAAGATCGATGTAGCTGATGCATCCGCCGCTATACGGCGCAAAGCCCCACGCCAGGATTGAACCGACGTCCGCGTCGCGCGGATCGGTGATCACGCCTTCCTCGAAGCAGCGCGCGACTTCGATGCACTGGCGGAAGAGGAAACGCTTGGTCAGCTCCGTCTTCAGTTCAGGCGGGCATTCTTTCACCTTCACTTCAATGCGCTCGGAAAGCCCCGGCCAGATACGGGTCGGCTTGCCGTCTTCCCCGTACTCGTAATAGCCCTTGCCGCCCTTGCGCCCGACGCGGCCTTTGTCTTCCACAATCCACGACAACAGGTTCGCG
>DASPMA010000131.1:0-6023 GCA_035627335.1 Binatia bacterium | reverse complement strand
TGATCATAGGCATCGCGGTCGGCTCTGTGTTCCGGCTTTCCGGTGTCTACTGGGCCGCGCAGGTCGCACAATGGGTGGTGTTGGCGCTCGGCGGCTTGATCGTGCCAGCCCTGGCCGGCATGGGCTGATCCGGTGCGGATCGCCGTTCTCAAGGAGAGCGCGCCCGGGGAGACGCGAGTTGCGGCCGTCCCGGAGACGGTGAAGAAAATTGTCGGACTAGGGCACAGCGTGACGGTGCAAACCGGCGCCGGCGTCAGCGCCAGCTATCCGGACGATTTGTACAAGGCGGCGGGCGCTGAGATCGCCGGCGGCGGCGGCATCGGCGGCGCGGACCTCACCGTGAAAGTGCGCCGCCCGAGCGACGCCGAGATCGGCGCGATGAAAGCGGGCTCCGGCTTCGCCGCGCTACTTGAGCCTTACGGCGACAAAGCCGTCATCGACGCGCTAGCGAAAGCAAAGATCGAAGCGCTGGCGATGGAATTCATCCCGCGCATCAGCCGCGCTCAATCAATGGACGCGCTCTCATCGCAAGCGAACCTCGCCGGCTATCGCGCGGTGATCGAAGCCGCGACGCTCTACGGTCGCGCGTTTCCGATGATGATGACGGCCGCCGGCACGATCGCCGCGGCGAAAGTGTTCGTCATGGGCGTCGGCGTCGCCGGCCTCCAGGCCATCGCCACCGCGCGCCGCCTGGGCGCTGTGGTCACCGCGACGGATGTGCGCCCGGCTACGAAGGAGCAGGTAGCTTCGCTCGGCGCGAAGTTCGTCGCGGTCGAAGACGAAGAGTTCAAGCAGGCGGAAACCACCGCCGGCTACGCCAAGCCCATGAGCGCCGAATATCAGGCCAAGCAGGCCGCGCTAGTCACCGAGCACATCGCCAAGCAAGACGTGGTGATCACCACGGCGCTGATCCCAGGGCGGGCCGCGCCAGTGTTGGTGACGGAAGCGCAAGCCAAATCGATGCGTCCGGGCTCGGTCATCATCGATCTGGCCGTCGCGCAGGGCGGCAACTGCCCGCTCTCGAAACCGGACCAGGTCGTAGACGTTGGCGGCGTGAAGATCATGGGCTTCTCGAACCTGCCCGCGCGCCTCCCGGCCGACGCCTCCTCGCTCTATGCCCGCAATCTGCTCGCGCTGTTGCCGCTGCTGGCCGACAAGGAGAGCAAGGCGTTCGCACCGGCTTGGGACGACGAGATCATCCAAGGCGCGATGCTGACGCGCGGGGGCGCGCTCATCCATCCGCATTTCGCGCCAAAGAGCGCCGCATGAACGACCAAGATTTCGCCCGCCGCTATTACGAAGCGTGGAGCAAGCGCGATGTCGACGCGATCTGCGCGCTCTATGCCGATGACATAGAATTCTCCTCGCCCTACATCGCCGCGCTCGGCTTCGCGCCGGACGGGATCATTGTCGGCAAGGTGATGCTGCGCGCTTACGTGGAGCGCGCGCTCGAACGCGCGCCGAACCTCACGTTCACGCCGGAAGGTCTGTTCGTCGGCGCGCGCGGCCACACGCTGCTCTTCCGCACGCACCGCGGCGAGCGCATGGCCGAAAGCCACGAGATGGACGCCGCCGGCCTCATCGTCCGCGCCGACGCGACCTACGAGGCAACCTGATCTGCAACAAGGCTAGCGCCAGCGGCCCGGTCTAGTTCTGCTCGATCGGCTGGGCAGTGACACTCCTTGAGGCTACGAAGTCGCGCTTGTTTTGGGCGAGGTGATCCCATGTTCCGACTCGTTTTCGCTGCCGCTTTCCTTACCTCCGCGCTGACCACCGCTCCGGCCAGCGCGCAAGACCCGAGCGCCAGCCTGGCGCAGGACCTCAGTTCGTGCGCCGGCGCTGTTGCGGCGGTCGGCGACCTGAACGTTGTCACCCATCCGCAGAACGCCAGCGGGGAATGGGCCGGCGTGCTCACCCGCATCCTGCAGCGTCTCAGCACCGAACCCGGCGTCGAAGGCATGACCGGACGCTACGCCGCGAGCGCCGCCAAGGATTTCTGGCGCGAGCGGCCACGCGCCGAGCGCGAAGCGGCGGCGAACGTCTGCCGGGATCGTTTCGGCGGCGCCTGATCTACGCCGCTGTTGACCCGGCAGGGCAACCGCAGTTCTAGTCCCTGCTTGCTTTGAGTCCGCGAGGGATCATGGAAGCTGTCGATCCATTCGTTTTCTATCTGGCGATTTTCGTGCTGGCGATTTTCGTCGGCTATTACGTGGTTTGGGCCGTGACGCCGGCGCTGCACACGCCCTTGATGGCCGTCACCAACGCCATCTCCTCCGTCATCATCGTCGGCGCCCTGATCGCCGCTGCTGCCGGCGCGGACGCTGACGGCGGCTGGATCGCCAAAGGCGCGGGCGGGCTCGCCGCGGGCCTTGCCGCCGTGAACATCTTCGGCGGCTTTCTCGTCACCCAGCGCATGCTGGCTATGTACAAGAAGAAAGAGAAGAAGTGACGTGACGCCGGCCGACTGGCGCGCCCTCATCGAAGCTTATCTCGATGGACGCCTCTCCGCCGAGGCGTTCATGCGCCGGTTTATCGACGCTTGGCAGACCTCGCGCGCCGCAATTCCGCATGCCATCGCCAGCTTGCAGCCGCACGTCGAAGCGTTCGAAGCGCAAGTTGCGGAGAAACGCGAAGAGGGCGCCGTCGGTGATGACGAGCTGCGTCAGGCCGCGCAGCGCGCGTTGGCCAATCTCGCCGACGAGAGTGTAGTTGCGCCCCACACATTCGATCGTACCCGCGCACGCGAAGAAGTGCGCCGCTTTGAGATTCAGATGAAGCGGATCGCTGGTCTAGGCTGTCTGATCGCGTTCATCTGGATCGCGCTCTGTATTTTGCAGATCAATTACGTGATCGAGTGGATCTACTCCAACGCCGTCCCGAACGTCTGGCTCTCCGCCATCATCGGCTTCTTCCTCGCTTTCGTGCCCGTCATCGGAAATCTGCTCGCCTTCCTCGGCGCAACGCAGGAAGGTTGGCCGATCTGGGTGGCAGCACTCATTTTCTTCGCCGCGCCGGCGGCGACTCTCTTCTCAGGCTGGACACGCTGGCGCCGTCACGGGCGATAAGGGGCTTTCATGAACGCTGATCTTGCCGCGCTTTTGTATCTTGTCTCAGGCGTGCTGTTCATCCTGGCGCTGCGCGGTCTCTCCAGTCCCGAGACCAGCCGTCGGGGCAACACGTTCGGCATGTTCGGCATGGCGATCGCCATCGGCACGACGCTGTGGCTCGTCGGGCCGGACAGCGCGACATGGGTCATCATCGCCGTCGCCATCGCGATCGGCGGCGGCATTGGCGCGATGGTAGCGCGTTCGATCAAGATGACGGCGATGCCGCAACTCGTGGCGGCGTTTCACTCATTGGTGGGCTTGGCCGCGGTCGCCGTTGCGGCAGCGGCTTTCTATGCGCCGGAGAATTTCCACATCGCGCTGCCGCTTGGCATCGCTGAGGCCGAGCGCGGCATCAAGCTCCAGTCGCTGATCGAGCTCTCGCTTGGCGCCGCCATCGGCGCCATCACCTTCACAGGTTCGGTCATCGCGTTCGCCAAACTCAACGGCAACATGTCCGGCGCGCCGATTATTCTCCCCGCGCGCCATCTCCTCAACATCGCCATCGCGCTCGCCATCGTCGTGCTGATTGTCATGATGATCAACGACGCGGGGCGTACCGAATGGCACTTCTGGGCTATCGTCGCGCTGTCTCTCGTTGTCGGCATAACGCTGATCATCCCGATCGGCGGGGCCGACATGCCCGTCGTCGTTTCCATGCTCAACTCGTACTCAGGTTGGGCCGCCGCCGCGCTTGGCTTCACGCTGGAGAATGTGGCGCTCATCATCACCGGCGCGCTGGTCGGTTCATCGGGCGCAATCCTCAGCTACATCATGTGCAAGGCGATGAACCGCAGCTTCATCAGCGTCATCCTCGGCGGCTTCGGTGCCGCTGACGGCGCCTCCGCGGCAACGGGCGGCGTGCAACGCGGCTACAAGGCCGGCAGCGCCGACGATGCAGCCTTCATCATGAAAAATGCATCCAAGGTGATTATCGTGCCGGGCTACGGCATGGCGAGCGCCCAAGCGCAGCACAGCGTCCGTGAGATGGCCGACATGCTGAAGAAGGAGGGCGTCGACGTCAAATACGCCATCCACCCCGTCGCCGGGCGCATGCCCGGGCACATGAACGTCCTGCTGGCAGAAGCGAATGTGCCGTACGACGAAGTGTTCGAACTGGAGGACATCAACAACGAGTTCAGCGCCGCCGACGTTGCCTACGTCATCGGCGCGAACGACGTCACCAACCCCATCGCCAAAACCGATCCAAAGAGCCCGATCTTCGGCATGCCCATCCTCGACGTCGAGAAGGCGAAGACGGTGCTGTTCGTCAAGCGCAGCATGGGCGGCGTCGGGTACGCCGGCGTCGACAACGAACTCTTCTATCGCGACAGCACTATGATGCTGCTCGGCGACGCGAAGAAGATGACGGACGAAATCGTGAAGGGGCTTTGAGGAATAATTGGGGGTGCGAGTTGAAATCAACATATCGCACTGAATGCTTCGAGCTTGATCTCGACGACACTTGGCGAAGGATCGAAGAGGAGGGGGGCAAACCGGACGAATTGGCCTTTTTCAACGATAGCCTGAGCACGCGCCTCTTCATTTCTGGCGACCGAATAAATGCCGAGGGCCGCGATTTACTTGAACTGACCGTCCAAATGAACGCACACGCCCTGGGCGGTATCGCCGCGATGATGGAAGAGATTGGTGGTTCGCTTCGGAGGGACGATCCGCGATTTATGCCGACGCCTCCTGGGTTCGACGTGGCCATGACTGCGGAGATTACCGGACCGCCGGACGTTGCTCATCAAATGCTGCTCGTCACCATCATGAATCCATGGGTCGCGATCTATGCTCGGCTTCAGTCGAGCTCGAGAAACCGTCTCGACCTGTTAGAGGATTGGAGCAAATTGCGGCCGGATTTATTTCTGGCCCAAGCGGTCTAAAGAACAGTTCGGCTCGGGCGAGCCGGCAAAAGGACGGAACATGGCCGAACCGAAAACGCAGAAGACCAAAGCTTCCGTCGCCGCCTACATCGCCGCCGTCGAGGACCACACCCGCCGCAAGGACGCCAAGACCATTGACAAGATGCTACGCGAGATCACGGGCGAGAAGCCGGCGATGTGGGGGCCGTCGATTGTCGGTTACGGCGAGTACGATGCGCCGAGCGGCAAGTGGCCGCGCATTGGTTTCAGTCCGCGCAAGGCCAACCTCGTGCTCTACCTCATGGATGGCTACGACAAGGAGCCGCTGATGAAGCAGCTCGGCAAACACAAGACAGGGCGGAGCTGCCTCTACATCAACAAGCTTAGCGACGTCGACGAAAGCGTCCTGCGCAAGATCGCGGTCAACGGCTGGAAAGCCATGGCGAAGAAGTATCCGCAGTAGCTCCGACGACCGCCGGCTTCCAGCCGGCAAGCGGCGGTCCTCGGAGTGATGCCGGTCACCAAATCAGAACACGTTCTTCTGGCGGCAGATAGAGGGCGTTGCCCGGCTCTACGTTGAACGCGGTGTACCAGGCATCCATGTTGCGCACCGCGCCGTTGGCGCGGAAGTGCGCCGGCGAGTGCGGGTCGGAAAGCACCAGATTGCGAAGCGCCGCGTCGCGATACTTGTTGCGCCAAGCCTGGGCCCAGCCCAGGAAAAAGCGCTGATCGCCGTTCAGCCCTTCGAGCACTGGCGCCTCATCGCCCCCGAGGGACAAGCGGTAAGCATGCAGCGCCACCTGCAGGCCGCCATTGTCGCCGATATTTTCGCCGAGCGTCAGACGCCCGTTCACATTGATGCCCGGCAGCGCTTCGAATGCATTGTACTGCGCCGCCAGACGATCGCCGAGCGTGGTAAATCGCGCAACGTCGTCGGCATTCCACCAATCGCGCAGCACGCCTTGGGCATCCGACTTCGCACCCTGATCGTCGAAGCCATGGCCCATTTCGTGACCGATCACGCCGCCAATGGCGCCATAGTTCACAGCGG
>DASPMA010000130.1:0-3328 GCA_035627335.1 Binatia bacterium | reverse complement strand
AAGCTGGTGGTGGGATTCAAGCCGGAGGTTTACGCGAAGACCTTTGGGTAGTGCTTCTCCCCTTCTCCCTTGCGGAGAAGGGGCCGGGGGATGAGGGGGATTGATCACGTGCGCTCTTGGAAGGTGTTACGCGATTTCATTCTATGACACCGCGGCAGCTTAGCGCCCCTCACCCCTAACCCCCTCTCCGCAAGGGAGAGGGGGAATGCGCGCGCGCGCTTAGCCGCGTTCGAGCATCCACTTCGCCGCCGTATCGAGAATCTCGTTCAGCACGTCGGCGTCCTTGCGTCCTGTCTTGGCTGGAATGTGGAAGCTGTGATCGGCGTCGGGGATGAGCTTCAGTGTCGCGCGCTTGCCGAGGTCGGCGACGACGGGGCGTAGGAGTTCGAGCGTCGCCAGCGCGTCGTTCTCACCCTGAAGAAACAGCATGGGGAGCGTAACGTCGCTCAAGTGTTCGCCGCGTTCGTCGCTCGGCTTGCCGGCGGGATGGAGCGGAAAGGCGAAGAAGACGAGGCCGCGCACGTTGGAAAGCGCGGCTTTCGCTTGTGCTTGTGATGTCATGCGTCCGCCGAAGGAGCGGCCACCCGCGAAGAGCGGGAGCGACGGAGCGAGTTCGTGCGCCTTGGCGACAGCCGCGCGTACAGCAGCGTGTGCGCGCGCAGGCGGGTCGGGGCGTTTGCCGCCTTGCTCCATGTAGAGGAAATTGTAGCGCAGCGTGGCGACGCCGCGTTCGGCTAAGCCGTTTGCCGTCGCGGCGATTGCGTTGTGCGCCATCCCCGCGCCGGCGCCATGCGCGAGTACGAGGCAGGCGCGCGCTTCCGGCGGTGCGAGCCACAGGCCCGACGTTGTCTCGCCGCCAGCAACCTCAAACGAGAGCGTCGTCGCATCCATGTGCGGAGTATGGCGCGGCGCCGCGGCGCTTCAAGCTGGCTCGCGCGCTACTCAGGCGGTGTGGGGATCGGCATGATCTCCATCACTTCCACGGAATCGCCGGGGAAGATGGAGAAGTGCGGATGGCCTTCGAACAGCTTGGCGGCGGCTTCGTGCGACTCCGCCTGCACGACGATGTAACCGGCAAGGTTGTTCTTGATGTCGCTGACGCCATTGGCGCCGGTGCGCTTGGTTTTGCCGAGCGGGCCGCCGTTTTCGACGATGGCGCTCTTGTGTTTTTCGCCCCATGCCATCCAGGCGTCGAAGCCTTTTTTGACGCGCTTATTGCGCTCGTCTTCGCTGAGATCGTCCCAGCCTGAGCGGCGCTGTGCCTCAGCCGTACCGGTATAGACAGCCATGAATTTTTTCATGACGCGGCTCCTTTCAGGTACCGATCTAGTTTGCCGAGAAGTTCTCGCCAGCCGGCTTCGCGCAACTGCGCGCCGTCGCCGCCTTCGAAGAAGGCAGCGTGCTCGGTAAAGATCATGCGCGTGCCGGCGCCGGCGGCTTTGAATTCGACGCTGGCGAGCGAGACCGAGAAACGCACGCCGTTTCGGTCCATCGAATAGGTGAAGATGATACGCTCACTGGGAGCGATCTCGTTGAAGACGGTCTCGTTGCCGAAGATGGTCTTCTCCCCGAAGGTTTCCTCGCCCTTCAAATGACGGAAGCGGCTCTTCTCCGCGCCGCCTTCGCGGAAATCGAGTTCGTAAGACTGAATCTCCCAGCCTTCACCCTCGACGAACCACTGCCGCTTGGCGGCGGGATCGGACCAGGCGGCGTAGACGCGGTGCGGAGAGGCGTCGTAGCGACGTTCGATCACGAAGCTCGCATGGGTCGTCGTGGCCATGGCGCCCTCACTTGTTCAGATAGGTCTCGAGCTGATCGAGCAACTCGCGCGTGCCGCGTTCGCGTTCCCCGGCGTCATCATAGCCATCGAGGAAGATGCCTTGCTCGGTGAGCACGAATGTCGTGCCCGCGCCGTTCTGTTTGAATTCCATGCTGGCGAGCGAGACGGAGATGCGCGTTTTGTCCATGTGCATCTCGTAGGACGAGACGATGCGCTCGTTCGGGACGATGTCCCAGTATTCGGCGTTGTAGTGGTGCACTGTGCCGCCCGGCGGGCCGCCGCTGACGCTTTCCTTGCCGCCGACGCGGAAATCGAGCTTGTGGTTGGATTTTTCCCACTCCTCCGGGCCGCCGAACCATTTGGCTTTGGATTGCGGATTGGCGAACGCGTCGAACACTTTCGCGGGCGCGGCCTTGAAGTCGCGTTCGATGACGAAGGTCGCGTGCGTTGTTGAGCGCTTGGTCATGGGGGGCCTCAAAATTCGTTGGCGAGATTGTCGAGCGCGGCGCCCCAGCCGAATTGATAGCCTTGCTCCATGTCCGCGCCGTCGAACGATGCGATCTGCATGGTGAGCAGGAGGTGCGTGCCTGCGCCCTTCGGCGTGAGTTCGATGGAGATGAGCGCAGCTGAAACGCGCGCGGCGCCGTTCGAGACTTCCTCGGCGAAGACGATGCGCCGGTCGGTGCGCAGATCGAGATAGTGGACGGTGGCGACATAGTCGGCCTGGTCCGGCTCGATGCAGCGCACGACATCGCGCCCGCCTTCGCGGAAGTCGGCGGCTTCATATTTGATCGCGACATTCGGGGTCGGGGCCGACCATCGCGCCTTGGCCTCGGCATCGGCCCAGGCGTGAAAGACGCGCGCGGGCGCGGCGTTGTAGGTGCGCTCCATGACGATGGTGGCGTGGGCGATCGTGGTCATGTCATGCTCCCGGATAGAGGTGGAAGAGCGGTTCGGCGCCCTTCACGCAGCGGGCGAACGAGGGACGCGTGATGAGGCGTTCGAGATAAGCGGCGATGCGCGGGTATTTGTCGTCGAGCGGCACATTGCGCACGCTGTACCAGAGCGCGGGCGCGGCCGAACAGTCGGCCATGGTGAAGCCGTCGCCGACGATGAACTCGCGATCGCCAAGCTGGGCTTCGACGACAGAGTAAGCGGCGTGGACCGCGCGTTTGGCTTCATCCACGCCAACAGGATCGTGCTGTCCCTCGGCGCGGATGTTGTCGAGCACGACCTTGGACATGGTCGTGTTGATGTGATCGAACACGCGGTCCCAGCGGCGCACTTCGAGCGCTGTGTCGAAGTCCTGCGGTACGAAGCGCGTGCGGCCCGGATAGTAGCGGTCGAGATATTCGATGATCACCGAAGTCTCCGTGGTCATCGTCTTGCGGTCGCTGTCGACCAGCACCGGAAACTTGCCCATCGGCCACTTGGCGATGAAGTCGGCGTAGGTGGTCTGATCGACAGTGATGAAGTCGAACGGCGTCTCGTTCTCGTAGAGCGCGATTAGCGCCTTCCACGTGTACGAGGAGATCGGGTGGCCATAGA
>DASPMA010000129.1:0-5647 GCA_035627335.1 Binatia bacterium | reverse complement strand
CTCAAACCGCGATCGGCGCCTTGATGCCGGGATGCGCCGTGTAGCCTTCGAGTTTGAAGTCGCCATACTCGAAGCCGAAGACGTCTTGGCGCTCTGGATTGATCAGCATCTGCGGCGCTGCGTACGGCGTGCGCGCGAGTTGCGTGCGGGCTTGGTCGAAGTGGTTGTGATAGAGGTGCGCGTCGCCGAAGGTGTGGACGAATTCGCCGGGCATTAGGCCCGTCACTTGGGCCATCATTTGCGTGAGCAGCGCGTAGCTGGCGATATTGAACGGCACGCCGAGGAAGACATCGGCGCTGCGTTGGTAGAGTTGGCAGCTCAGCTTGCCGTCGGCGACAAAGAACTGGAACAGGCAGTGGCATGGCGGCAGCGCCATCTGATCCACTTCGGCCGGATTCCAGGCGCTGACGATGTGGCGGCGCGAGTTGGGGTTGGTCTTGATCGATTGCACCACGTCAGCGATCTGATCGATCACACGCCCGTCCTTGCTTTCCCACGAGCGCCATTGCTTGCCGTAGACGGGACCAAGCTCGCCTTCCTCGTTGGCCCATTCGTCCCAGATCGTGACGCCCTGCTCCTGCAGCCAACGCACGTTGCTATCGCCGCGCAGGAACCAGAGCAGTTCGAGGATGATGCTTTTGAGGTGCACCTTCTTGGTGGTGAGGAGCGGAAAACCTTGCGTGAGATCGAAGCGGAGCTGGCGGCCAAACACGCCGCGCGTGCCCGTTCCTGTGCGGTCGCCGCGGTCGACGCCGTTTTGCAGGATGTCCTCCAGGAGGCCGAGATAGGCGATGTCGCCCTGGGACGGCGAGCCTGATGCTTGGGGTGCGGGTGCGACGCTCATTTCACTCCGTATATGTGCCGACTCGCTTTTGTTTCCTACGCTTCCCAGCCACCGCTTCCCGGCCGAACGCCCCGCGAAAACGGGGCGAGAGCCGGGACCAGAGCAGCAGACGCCGGCGTGTTTGGGCCCTGGGTCTTGGATCGCAGCCCGGCTCAAGGCCGGGCGTGCGTCCGGGAAGCGGTTTCAGTTTTCGCGTTCAATGGCCGCACACGCCGTCGGCCCCTTGCGTCGCGCCTGCCGCACCAGCGGGCCGGCGAGCCAGGCGGCGCGCGCGTTGACGTCCACGCCAGCGGCGCGAAGGGCGCGGGCCATCCATTGATTGCAAACGTTGAAGAGATGGAATGAGCCGCGCGTGCGTAAGAACGCCGAGCGGCCCACGACTTTGCCGGCGGCAATGCGGATGGGTTCGCCTGCATCGTCCAGCATGAGCGCGTGGTCGATGTACGCCACGAAGCGCGCCGCGCCTTCGGCGCTGACGCCGATGGCGAGATCGTCGTTGGGGCCGAGATAGGCGGAGGCTTCCGGCGCATTGTAGGTGATGTGCAGCACGCTAGGACTTGGCGGAATGAGCGCATCGACCGCGAGCCAAAGGTTCGTACCGTCGGATTGGTAGAAGGTCTCGTCGCCCCAGCCGATCAGCAGGCTCTCAGCGTCGGGGTATAAGCGCCGCAGCGGATGATCTTCGGGAAAGATTGAAACGGGCGCCCCGATGTCGCTGTGATAGCCGTTCGAATAAAGATGCAGCTCGACGCAATCGCCCGCGGTCGCGGCGGCGACGCGCGGCGTGGGGATGGGCATGTAAAGGTACGCGATCAACAGCGTGCCGATCAGCGTGATCGTCGCGGCGATGGGCCGGCGCCTCAGGCCTCTTCGCTCAGCAGTCTCACCCGGAACGCGCATCCCGCCAGCCCCGCCCCTATCATTGGCGCCGCGATGAACAGCCAGAGCTGCGCCAGCGCGTCGCCCAACACCCATACAGCAGGTCCGAGTGAACGCGCAGGGTTCACAGAAACGCCGGTAACCTGGATGCCGAAAATATGGATGGCTGTCAGCGTGAGGCCGATGGCGAGACCAGCATAGGGCGCAGGCGCGCGCTGCGTGGCGCCGAGGATCACGACGGCGAACAGGAAGGTGGCGATCACTTCAAACACGGCCGCGGCAAGCAAGCTGTACTCGCCGGGCGAAGCCGCGCCGTAGCCGTTCTGGCCGAGACCGTTCTCAGCGAGGATGTAGACGGGCGAACCGCTCGCGATCAGCAGCAGCACGCCGGCGCCGACGATGGCGCCCGCGCATTGAGCGATCCAGTAGCCCAGCATCTCGCCCGTCTTCATGCCGCCATTGATCCAGATGGCGAGGCTGACAGCGGGATTGACGTGGCAGCCCGAGACGGGACCGATGCCGTAGGCCATGGCGACGATGGCAAGGCCGAACGCCCAGGCGATGCCCTCCTGGCCAACGACGCCGAAGCCGGCCAGCACGACGGCGCCACAGCCGAACAACACCAGCGTAAACGTGCCGATGAACTCGGCGACCAGCTTCTTGATCATGGGCAGTCCTCTCCCATGGGATTGCACTCCCATAGCGCGAGTCGTTCGCCCCTGTGAAAAAGGCTCACAGCGCGCGTGAGGCATTATCGGTCGGTTCGCGACCGCAGCGGCATTATTTCATGAATAAAGCGCGGACAAAGCCGCGCCATCAGGTGGAGCCCCGCCATGACGCTGGACATTCTCGAACGCCCAAAGAACCGCGCGGTCGAAGCAAGCTTGCTCTTCATCGAGCCCGACGAGACCAAGCCCGAAGTGGCGTTCGGCTATGAAAGCGGCGTGGCAGAGACGAACGCGCTCTACGCGCCGCGCAAGGTCGCGGTGCAGGACCTGCGCACCGGGCTCTTCCACCTCGACGCCGAAGGCTTTGCGCTGCTGCGCCATCGCTCCGCCGTGCGGGACTTCTGGGACGATGGCGAGGCCGAAAGCGTGGGGCGCGCTGAAGCGGCTGAGCTGGTGGCCAGCGCGACCGGAGCACGCCGCGTGCACGTGTTCGACCACACGCAACGCCGGCGCTCACCCGACGCACGCCGCCAGCCCTCGACGCGCGTGCATGTGGACTACACGTTGCGTTCGGCCCCGCGGCGCGTGCGCGAACTCTTTGACGAGGAAGCCGATGCGCTGCTTCAGCGTCGTTTTGCCTTCATCAATGTGTGGCGCCCGATCCGCCATCGGGCCGAAGACTGGCCGTTGGCGCTCGCGGACGCGCGGAGCGTGGCCCCGGCAGAGCTGGTCGCGACTGACATCGTCTATCCGGACCGGCGCGGCGAGATCTACAACCTCACTTACTCGCCGCGGCATCTCTGGTGGTACGTCCCGGATATGGCGCTCGACGAAGTCCTGCTGATCAAGTGCTACGACAGCCGTGAGGACGTCGCCCGCTTCACGCCGCACACCGCGTTTGAGCACCCGCTGACGCGCACTGGGGCGCCGCCGCGCGAGAGCATCGAGTTCCGGACCATCGCGTTCTTCGACTGAACACGGCGGTTCGTCGAACGATACGTGACCGGAAGGGCCGCGCGGGCGCAGGGTTCGGGCCGAGGGGACCCACATGAATCTGACCCGCCGCGGCATAACAGCATCGCTGTGCGCAACAGCGCTCGCCCCACGATTGGCGTCGGCGCAGACCGATGTACGGGACGAGAGCGCCCGCGTTGAGCGGTTGGCGCAGAACGTCTTCGCCATCCTCCACGACAACGCGACGGACGAGTGGCCGCACGGCAATACCGGCGTCATCGTCGGCCGGCGCAGTGTGTTCGTGATCGACAGCTGCTATTTGCCCTCGCGCGCCCGCGCTGACATCGCGCTGATCCGGCGCATCACCGACAAGCCTGTCACCAAGCTCGCCACCACGCATTGGCACTTCGACCACAATTACGGCGCGGCGGCCTATCGCGAAGCTTTCCCCAACGTGGAGCTGATCGCGGAGCGCGAGACTGCGCGGTGGATCGAGCTGAACCAGACCTATTGGCGCGAACTCTCAACGGCGGCCAATTCGCCCCGGCGCGCGGCGATCGCCACGCTCGAACAGGAGTTGGCGCGCGGCGCGGGCGAAGACGGCGTGCAGTTTGACGAAGTAGAGCGCGCCCGCCGTACGCGCATCATCGCTCAGCGGCACAATGAATTGCGCGAACTTGAGGCGGTTCAGATTGTGACGCCGGAAAGAGTGTTCGACGGCGAGTTGCGTGTCAGTTTCGAAGGCACGCGCATCGACATCAAAGACTGGGGACCAGCAAACTCGCCCCACGACGTGACGTTTTGGCTCCCGCGCGAGCGCATCCTGTTCGCGGGTGATATCCTCGTCCGGGATCCTCTGCCCTATTCCGGCGCCTCATGGCCAGTGCATTGGGGACCCGTGCTGCGGGCCCTGGAAGCGTATCCGATCGATTACCTGGTGCCGGGACATGGACCCGTCTTCCGCGATCACGCGTACACGCGCGCGGTCCGCACGCTGATGGAAACCACCGTCCAGCGCGTCGAGGCGCTCGTGCGCCAGGGACGAAATCTGCAGCAGGTGCAAGACGAGCTGAACCTGGACGACATCCGCGCACAGCTTCCGGAATGGCAGAACGCCAGCGCCGCGGACTGGACCTACACGCGGCGCACGCTCGCCGAGCGGGCTTTCGTCGGCGTGCGCGGCCAGGGCGGGCGGTAAAGCACGCGTCTTTCGCCAGCTCGGCGCAGGCCCTATATTCCGACTCGTCTGGGCAACCGGACTATGGCGATAAACGCGCAGAGATAGGCGGATCGGACCCGGGTGCGATGCCCGGCGGCTCCACCAACAGGTGTCAGGTTCCAGGTGTCAGGCGTCAGCAAATGGCGTCAGCTTTGACACCTCACACCTGACGACTGACACCTGTTGATGGGGCCGAAATAGGATCGACGGACGTTGAAGGCTGTCGCTTTTGCTCGGGTGGTCCCGTTATAGGCCGAACAGCATAGTTGCGAATGACAACACTGCTGAGGAATTCGCCCTGGCTGCGTAAGCAGCACGGGTAATTCCGATCTCAAGTCCTGAGGTCTAGCAACTTCAGGCGGGGCCCCCCGGCGCCCGGCAACAGAAGCCGGGGACTTCTCTCAGTGTGTCAGATGTCAGCTCAGTTGTGTCGCGCTGACACCTGACACGCTGACACCTGACACCTGGCAGGCGCCGCAGGCGCGAACTCTTCGCCGGTTTTCCGTTGCATCGCAGGCGCTTGGCGAGTTGCTGCATGCGCGGTTCGCGCAACGCGCGAAGCGCGTGCGACGAAATGCAGGTCTTATCCACAGCGGCGACGAACCGGCGCGTGAACCGCGCGTTTCGCCTCGCGACGTTGAGAAGATTGATGATTTCGCGCTCTGTGGATGAACAATTGACTGGCCGAAATGAGCGGCTAAGGGTTTGGCCGGGAGCGAAGGAGGGGCGGCCGTGGCCGATGACATGATCGGGTATGAGCATCTGATGCAGGACGCGCTCCGCAGCGTCGTCCGCGCCGCGCTTCAAGAGGCGGCGAACCCGCGCGGTCTGCCGGGCAAGCACCACTTCTACATCACCTTCCGCACGCATGCGGCCGGCGTCATCATACCCGAGCATTTGCGCGCGCGTTATCCGGACGAGATGACGATCGTTCTCGAGCACCAATTCTGGGATCTCGAAGTTTACGCGGATCGCTTCCGCGTCATTCTGAAGTTCTCGGGCCAGCCGCATCCGATCACTATTCCGCTGACCGCGATCACGCGCTTCTTCGACCCAAGCGTGAAGTTTGGCCTGCACTTCGAG
>DASPMA010000128.1:0-4412 GCA_035627335.1 Binatia bacterium | reverse complement strand
GTGCAAATCGGCGTCAGGGCTTCATCGAACAGCTTTTCTGCATGCAAGCCAGGCCAGCCGCCAGCGCCCAAACGCACGCCGAGATCAATGCCTTCCTTCTTGTAGTCGTTGAGCGATTCGGAGACGCGCAGTTCGATATCGATATCTGGATTGTCGGCGCGGTATTCGCCCAGGCGAACCAACAACCATGTCGATGCGAGGCTCGGCACCGATGTCATGACGATATGGCGCGTTGTCTTCGAGCGAGTTGGCGCGGGCGCGAACGCCTGTTCGAGCAGCGAAAGGCCTTGGCGCACTTGCGCTTCGAGCTTCTGACCGGCGGGCGTCAGCACCATGGTGTTTCCCTCGCGCCGAAAGAGGGTAACGCCCACGCGCTGTTCCAACTCGCGGATGCGGTGGCTGACCGCACCGTGGGTCAGCCCAAGCTCCTCGGCGGCCTTCGAATAGGACTTGAGGCGCCCCGCCGCGGCGAAGGCGCGTAGCGTCTGGAGCGAGGGCAGGTGGCTCATGGACGTCCCCTCCCGGGGTGAGACGATGTGAAATTTCCTCACATCCAGGTCGTCAAGTGATCGTTCGGATTCAAGGGGTCGATGGCCCATTTTGGCTCTGCAGCCGGCGCTCCTCCCACCAGCCGGCAGAAGACCCGGAGACCTCCTATGCGTACCCCCTATCACCTCAGCCCGCTCGCCTTTGCTGGCTCGCTCCTTATGGCGGCTGTGCTGGTCCTAGCCGCCAATCTGCCCCTGTTGACCCTCGGCGCTTCGGTCGTGGCGTGATCCGCCCGGCCAACTGACGGGGCCGCGTCCGCCCTCCTACTTTGCCTCGCGCGGCCCCGTCGCACTTTCCGCTTCCGGCGGCGCATGCCAACAAGCGGCTAATGCCCGCCCTGCCGGTTTCTTTTTTCGTCCCGCGCTTTCCCACGCCGTCCGAGACATTCATCCAAGCGCAAGCCGATGGGCTGCTCGCGCGCGGCGCACGGCTTGAGATCGCCGCCGTCGCCTCTGGCGATCCCGAGCCGCTCGGCGCCTTCATGCTGAAATGGCCGGACACGCTGACGCTCCGCATCGCGCCGGTGCCGAAGACACTCGCCGCGCGCATCGCAGCGGCGCCGGCGGCGCTTATGACGCGGGAGGGGCGTGCGGCGCTTAATGTCGCGCGCTTCGGCGATGATGCCGCCTCGCTCCGCCTGCCGATCGCCGCGGCCCGGTGGCCGAAACAGCCTCCGCCGATGCGACGTGTCTGGCTGGCGCATTATGGGCGTTGGGGCCGCTTTGCCTGTGCGCTGCGCGAACTCGGCTTGATCAAGGGGCCGATCGCGACCGTGTTTCACGGCAAGGACATGTCCTCATACCTGCAGAAGCGCTCGCGCGTCACGTACGCCTCTCTGTTCAAACGCGGCGATCTCTTCCTGCCGATCAGCGAATTCTGGCGCGACAAGCTGATCGGCATGGGAGCGCCAGCCGACCGCACGCTGGTGCATCGCATGGGCGTCGACACAACGCGCTTCGTTGAAACGCCGCGCATGCTGAAAGCCGGTGATCCGGTGCGCTTCATCGGCGTTGGGCGCATGGTGGAGAAGAAGGGGTTTGACGATGCGCTCGCGGCGTTCGCGAAGGTGCGCGGTCAGCCCGATGCGCCGCCGGCGACGCTTACGCTGATTGGCGATGGTCCGCTGCGGCGGGCGCTTGAAGCGCAGGGGTCTCAGGTGGGCTTGGGCGATGCGGTGCGCTTTACCGGCTTGCTGCCGCACGCGAAGGTCGAGGAAATGCTGCGACAGGCGCACGTGTTCGTGCTGCCGAGCCGCACATCGAAGAATGGGGACATGGAAGGCATTCCGGTCGCGTTGATGGAGGCGATGGCGCAGGGGCTGCCGGTGCTGGCCACGCGCCACTCTGGGACGCCGGAGTTGGTTGAGCACGAGGTGAGCGGCTTATTGTGCGCCGAAGGCGATCGCGATGCGCTCGCTGCAAACATGCTCGCGTTTGCGCGCGCCCCGGAGCGCTGGGCGGCGATGGGCGCCGCGGGCGCGGCGAAAGTGCGCGCCGAGTTTGACCTGAAGACTTGGAATGACCTCCTGTTTCAAAGGCTGACAGCGCTCTACGCACAGGCGTGAAGCCTGTGGACAATTCCGATGTGGTATGCGGTAGTATTATCCGCGATGCCGCTGGGGGTTTGCACAACATTTCCGAACGACGCGTGGGAGGTTTACGCCCGCACCGCGCTGGAGACGTTCGCGCGCCATTGGCCTGCCGACGTGCGACTTACCGTCTATCTCGACGATGAGGCGCTTGTAGCGGAGTGTTGGCAAGCGCTCGAAGCGCGGCAGGCGATGAGCGACGTGCGCGTCGGCAAGTTGCCGGCGCACGATGCTTTCTTGCGTCGCAACGGCGTAGAAGAATCCTCGGACTTTCGCTATGGCGCATGCCGCTTCAGTCACAAGGTCGCAGCGCTGAAGGCGACGTTTGACGGCGTTGCGACGGATGCGAACGGCTGCATCCTTTGGCTCGATGCCGATGTGATCACGACAGCGCCGGTGACCCACGACTGGCTCGCGCAATTTCTGCCGAGCGGCGCTCACCATGTCAGCTACCTTGGCCGGCCGCGCTTTCCCTTCAGCGAATGCGGGTTCGTCGGCTATCGCACCAGCGAGGAGGGGCGCGCATTCCTCGACGCGTTCTGGGCGATGTATGAGAGCGAAGCGCTGTTCAAGCTGCCGCAATGGCACGACAGCTTCATCTTCGACCGGGTGCGCGAGTGCTTCGAGGTAGCGTGGTTCAAGAACATCGCCGAGGGCGCGCTCGGCGTACACGTGTGGCTCAACACGGCGTTGGCCGAACGGCTGGAGCATTGGAAGGGTCCCGTCGCCAAACGCCTGCGCCGGCCAATCTCAGATCAAGAGGCCGTAGCAATAGCGCAAGCAGCGCGAGCGCCCGCGGGATCGTGACAAGCGCGCCTTTGCGTGCGAACACGCGCGGGCATGAGTGAGCGCATTAAACCGGACGCAGCAATCGCCGCGGGGCAGGAGACGATCCGCGCCGAGGCGCGCGCGCTGGACCTGTTGGCGGAAGCGCTGGCAGGCCCGCTGCGGGAGCCGTTCGTCGAGGCCGCCCGGCTGCTGGCGGGAACCAAGGGGCGCGTGATCGTCTCGGGCATGGGCAAATCCGGCCACATCGCGCGCAAGATCGCCGCGACGCTCGCCTCCACCGGCACGCCCGCTTACTTCGTGCATCCCGCGGAAGCCAGCCATGGCGATCTCGGCATGATCGCCGAGCAGGATTGCGTGCTGGCGATCTCGCGCTCGGGCGAGACGCGCGAGCTTTCCGATCTGCTCTATCATTGCCGGCGCATCGGCGTGCCCGTGATCGGCATGACGTTCAAGGAAGGCTCGTCCTTGATCGCCGCTTCGACGGTGGCGCTGCTATGCCCCGAATGCGGCGAAGCGAGCGAAGAAGCGCCGGCGCCGACGATCTCGACGACGATGTGTTTGGCGCTGGGCGATGCGCTGGCTGTGGCGCTCTTGAAGGCGCGCGGGTTCACGGCGGATCATTTCGGCGCGATCCATCCGGGCGGAAAGCTGGGCGCGGCGCTGAAGCGCGTGCGCGATCTGATGCGCGTGGGGGAGGGCGACCCGCTGATCCCGCCGGAGACGAGCGTGCCGGATACGCTGAAGGCGATTTCGCGCGTCGGCATCGGCGCGGCCGGCGTGATCGAGAACGGCAAGCTGATCGGCATCGTCACCGATGGCGATTTGCGCCGAAAGCTTACGCGGGAAATGTTCGACCGCACTGCGCGCGACCTGATGACGGCGAATCCGGTGACGATCTCGCCGGATGCGCCGATCGCGGACGCGGTGCAGATCATGAACACCAAGCGCATCACGATCCTGTTCGCAGTGGACGAAAAGGGGGCGCCGGTCGGCGTAGTGCATATGCATGATCTGCTGGCTGCTGGCGTGCGCTAGTGCCCAGTACAGATCGAATATTTCTCGGCTTGGTAGTTAGCGCGCTCGTTGTAGCAAGCGTCCAGCACATTGCATTCCTGGCGCAATCAGAATTGACGCTCCAAAATCTTCTGTTTGGGTTTCTGGGGGCGATGTTCTCAAGCCTCTTGGTTACGTTCTTAGTCCAACTGCCAATCTGGGCGCTGCTTCATTTGTTTCGAGTGCCGCTTTTGGTTGCGTCATGCATTGCGGCGTCTCTCGCATGCGCTGCCTATGCCTATTTGATCTGGGTTTTCAGCAATCATCCAATGCCCGAGATTCCACGAACACCCGGCCGGCAAACCTACATCGTCATTGGCGCCTTAGTGGGGCTCTTAGCGGGTCTTGTTTGCTGGCGCGTGACTAAGGAGGAGCTGGTGTGACCGGTGGGCCCGGGCGTTCGTAACCGGCATTTCAGTCCATTGGCTTTCGC
>DASPMA010000127.1:0-2306 GCA_035627335.1 Binatia bacterium | reverse complement strand
GTCGATGTAACGCTGATAGAATTGGTCGCGCACGCGCGGCGAATTGCGCGTGGCGAAAGCCGCGTACTCGCCCGGATGCACGTAGCGCAGGTCGCCCTCCACGTTCATCGCTTCGTGGTTGCCGATCAGCGCGTGCACGCGCCCGCCGGCGCGCTGCGCCTGGCGCTCGAGCCGCATCAGGTGATCCATGATGGCGCGGCTGTTCGGTCCGCGATCCGGAACGTCGCCGAGTTGCACCAGATGCGCACGCCCGCCGCTCCAGTCGCCCTCGGCGTCAATGAGCTGCGCTGTGCGCAGCATGTCGAGCCACTTCTCGTACGCGCCTTCGAGATCGCCGATCGCGACGATGCGCTCAACGCCGCTCCATTGCGCCTGCGCGGCCTGAGCTTGCGCCGGCGCCGGCGCACTGGCGCAGCCAAGCAGGAGAAAAACGGCGGCGAGGGTGCGGAAAACGTTCATCATGGCGTCCGAACATAGCGGCTTAACGTTGGGCGGCCACCCGAAGCCTCGTCGGATATCAACAGGGAGCCATCCTGCAGTACAGCCGCGCCCTCCGGCTGAACGTGCGCGCGTGCAAGCGCGCGCGCGGCCAGCAGCGCGCCGTCCGGCGCCAGCTCGGCGAGGGCGCCGTCACGCGCGGACAGCAGTAAAATGCGGCCGCTCACTGGATCGAATTCGACCGAAGAGGGACGGAAGTGTTCGACGCCGGCGGCGCTTGCTACGTCTGCCTCACGTAACTCTCGCCATGGCTGGGCCGAGCCGGCGAACCGCCAGCGATAGAGCGACACTGTATCACGCATGCGCCGGGCGTGGTTCTGCTTGCAAGCGAGGATGAGGCTTTCCTCGGACGGCGCATAGGCGAGGCCCTCGATTTCGCAAATCTCGTCGAGGCCGCTGTCAAAGGTTTCGAACGAGACGTTTGCGCCGTCAGCGCCTTCGGAAAACCGATAGAGCTGGCCGCGGCTTGTCGTCATCCAGAACGCGCCATCGGGAGCGATGGCCAATCCCTCAAAGTCTCCCGTCAGCGTTTCGGCGCCAAGCGAGAACGACTTCACGATCGCCCCGCTTTCAGCATCGAGCTGATAGACCGTGGCATGCTCGTCGTCGTGCGCGAAGAGGCGACCATCTGGCGCGACTGCTAGCCCAGAAATCTCGCGCAGCTGATCCGGCAAGCGTTGTTGCTCCGCCGGCGCATTTTGAAACATGGAAGCGTCGGCGTCGCGCGCTTCAACCGAGGACGGCGCTCCGCATGCGGCGAGGAGCGCCGCAATCACCAGTTTCAACATGGCCTTGCCCATCGAAGTCTAACCGCAGTCGCCGTCAACCGTCCCGCCACCCTACCGAGGCGGAACATCGCGTCAAAACGATGGTTGAGCCCCCATGGCTCGAAAGCACGACGGGGCCGAACCGGCCGCGCCTGGGATGGACGCCAGCCTGGTCCGGCTAAGCGTCCGTCCCGACACCACTTATGTCAGCAGCGGCCGCACAGTGCTGGCGACGGAGCTGGATGGCTTCCTGAACGCCAGCGCCGACCATGGCCTCTTCGTACACGAGACGCGTCTCATCTCTCGTTATCGCTGGGGCATTGAGGGCAGGACCCTGCATCCCGTCTCGCTCAGCAATGTTACGCAACGCTCGTGGCTCGGCTATTATATAATTCTAGCGCCGCTGAAGTCGCAGCCAGACTACAAGGCGCCGACAGCGGCGGCGTCCATCTACAAAGCGGCGCAGCAGGCGGTGGAGTTGCGCCTGTCGCGCTATGTCGGCGAAGGCCTGCACGAAGACGTCGATCTCACCAATTTCACGCAAGAAACGGTGGCGCTGCGGCTGACGTTGGAGATCGGCGCGGATTTTGCCGACCAGTCCGAAACGCACGACGAACGCCAGCAGCGTGGCAAGTGCAAGGCCGAGTGGAGCGCCAACAGCGATGCCTGGGAATGGCGCGCCGACTACGAGGCGCATCACCGCTACAATCATCAGGGCGAGAAGGGCGAGGCGCGTCTGCGCCGCGGCATTGCAGTGCGATTCAATCATGCCGACACGGAGCCGTCGTGGAACGGCAAGACCGTGTCCTTCGACATTACGCTGGCGCCGCACGAGCAATGGCACTGCTGCGTCGATCACGCGCCGATCATCGACGGCAAGGAGATGACGCCGCGCTATGGGTGCCGTTCGTTCGCAGCGCAGGACAATGAATACGACCGTAAATCCCAATTGTTTCTCCGCGAAGCTACCAGCTTCGCAAGCCGCGAAAGCGAAACGCTGGCGCACGTGGTGGTCGGCGCGCTGGAGCAGGGCAAGCGCGA
>DASPMA010000126.1:0-2631 GCA_035627335.1 Binatia bacterium | reverse complement strand
CGTGATTTTCATGGGTGCTTCCGCCTGAGTGCGGGCGGATCATGCCCCCCGAGGGGGCAGAAACATGGCGCCCGCGTTGCGCCCGCGCCGCAGTCAGAGGCGCGCGGCCATCGTGTTCAGCAGCTCGCGCCAGCGCTCCGCCTGCCGCATCTGGAACACGCGAAGGGGAAAACCATGCCGCGCCGCGTGATCCTGTGGGATCGTATCCCAGCCACGGTGCTCGACGGTAACGCGGGTTTCCTCGCCGACGGGTTCGAAGCGAACCTCGACCTGCGTCAGCTGCTCGGGCGCGAACGTCGCTTGGCGCCACGTGAAGGCCAGCCGCTCGCCAGGGATCCAAGCCGTTATGCGGCCGATCTCAAACTCCTTGCCATTGGGCAGCCCCGTGACGAGCCGTCCTCCTTCGCCGCCTTCGAAGCGCAGCTCGCCATCGCCGCGCGGCGTAAGTTGGAACAACCCGCTTGGCCGCCACCAGGCGCCGATCTCCTGGGTGAATGCGTCGAACACGCGCTGTGGCGGGGCCGCCACCCGCAACGACACCATGACAGCGGAGGTCATTTCGGTTTTTTTTCCACATGCGCCTTGAAGGCGGCGAGCTGATCGCTCCACATGCGCTCGGTTTCAGCCAGCCACTTCTTGAGGTCGGCCATGGCGCCGTCCTTGAGGGCGTAAATGCGTACGCGCGCATCGAACTCAGGGTGGGCTTCCTCGACCAATCCGCTTTGCCTGAGCATTCGAAGGTGACGGCTCATCGCCGGCGCAGGCAGCTTGAGCGCTTCCGCAAGTTCGCCGGCGCGGCGCGGGCGCTGGCCGAGCAACTCTATCGTCCGCCTGCGATACGGGTCGGCCAGCGCGGCAAAGGTTCGATCGACGGTGCGACGGACGCTCACAGGCGCGTGCGCGTCTTGAGGCCGGATGCGGCGTCCCACCCCTCGGGCCCGACTTCCTGGACCGTAACCCCGAACGTCCAGATGTGGCCTTCGGGATCGCGCGCGCGATAAGTGCGATCTCCGTAGAATTGTGTTTCCGGCGCCTGAATAATCTCAGCGCCAGCTTTGCGCGCGCGTTCGCAATGGGCGTCGATGTCTTCATCCCGGGCGAGTTGAACATGCACGGTCTGCGTGTTCTTGCCGCCGAGCGACTTGGGACTCCGGTGATCGGCGCTCCACTCGTTGCTGACCATCACCACGGAGTTGCCGTAGCTCATCTCGGCATGAGCGAGGTTCTCGTCAACGTCGAGGATCACCATCAGCGGCTCGAACCCGAACGCATCCTCCAGCCAGCGAAAAGCGGCCTTGGCATCGACATAGCAGACGGCGCTGGACAGGCCCTTGGGCCGATAATAGTCGCTCATCCTATGCTCCTCGTCGGACAATATTTCTATTATTTCGCAAATATCTGGTCAAGCTGGCAATTGTGCTGGAGGAGATCGTTGCGCGCGTTTGTAAGAGCAAATACGGATAGCCGCGAACTTATCAGGAGCGTCCGAGCGTGCTGTCTTCGATCTTCATCGCGTTGTTCCAAGTCGTCGCCGGCGATCCGGCGGCCGCAGCTTCCGAAGCGGGGGCCGAGGCGCCGGCCGCAAGCACTGAAGCCGCGCCACGCACCGAACGCCGCCGCGTGTGCAGGACGTACGAGGCAGGCACGGGCGGGCGTTTGTCTCAACGGCGCTGCCGCTACGTCGAGGTCCCCGTCCCTGACGGCGCTGCTGCGGCGAGTGAGGAAGCGGCGACGGGGGAAGCGGCCGTGACGAACACGGAGTCGGCGGCCGAAAACGCCGCGGCGAGCGTTGAAAACACTGAGGCTGACGCGGCGGACACACAGTCGGGCGGCGCACCGGTCACGGCTTCGCCAGCGCCATCACCGCAGTGACGCAAAGAAGCAAGAAAAGGGCCGCCCTCTGAGGCGGCCCTTTTTGTATCTGCTTCTCGGCGGCGCTCAGCCTTCGTCGGTGTAGATCGCTTCCGGACGCGGGCCGCTGTCCTGGCCGCGCGCATCTTCGTCGCGATCGACGAACTCGATCACTGCGAGCGGGGCGTTGTCGCCGTAGCGATAGCCCGCCTTCAGCACGCGCGTGTAGCCGCCGGCGCGCGCCTTGTAGCGCGGGGCGAGCGTGTCGAAGAGCTTCTTAGCTTGAGTTTCGTCGCGCATGCGCGAGACGACCAGACGGCGTGAGGCGAGATCGCCCTTCTTCGCCAGCGTCACCAGGCGTTCGACGACCGGGCGCAGCGCCTTGGCCTTCGGCAGCGTGGTGACGATCTGCTCGTGCTTGATCAGCGCCGCGGCCATGTTGCCGAACATCGCCTGGCGATGGCTGGCCGTGCGGTTGAGTTTCTTATGTCCGACGCCGTGACGCATTTTCGTTTCCCTGGGACGGGGGACGAGGGACGAGGGGTGAAGAAACCTAGTCCCTCATCCCTAATCCCTAGTCCCTAAATTTGGTCTTCGTACTTCTTGGCGAGATCTTCGATGTTGTCCGGCGGCCAGTTCTCGACCGCCATGCCCAGATGCAGTCCCATCGAGGCAAGCACTTCCTTGATCTCGTTCAGCGACTTGCGCCCGAAGTTCGGGGTGCGAAGCATCTCGCCTTCCGACTTCTGAATAAGGTCGCCGATATAAACGATGTTGTCG
>DASPMA010000125.1:0-5500 GCA_035627335.1 Binatia bacterium | reverse complement strand
AACGCGCTGATAAGGCTCCGCGCCGATCTCGAACCGGGCGCCGCCCAAGGGCGCGGCGAAAAGCGCGCACACACCCTATCTCAGAGCGAATTCAAAGGCGCCCAGCGCGCCAAGGGCGACTGAAATCAATGCAACCCCGCGGCGGCCCAGGGCCCGACGAAACTCGCAATATCATTCTCGCGATCGTGCTCTCGCTCGCGATCTTTTTCGGGTTCGAGTTCTTCTATAACGGCCCGCAGCGCGCGCGGCTGCAGGCGGAGGAGCAGGCGCGCGTCGAAGCGCAGGCCGAAACGCAGCGCCAGGCGAACCCGGCTCAAGCAGAGCCAGAGATCACTTTGACGCCAGCGACGCGGGAGGAGACGCTCGCGGCATCAGCCGCGGCGCGCATCGTCATCGACACGCCGTCGGTGGACGGCTCCATCTCGCTTGCCGGCGCGCGCATCGACGATCTCAACCTGCGCGGTTATCGGCGCACAGTCGAAGAAAACAGCCCGGAAGTGACGCTGCTCGCGCCGATAAACACGGAGTTCGGGCATGACGCGTTCTTCGGCTGGGAAGTCCGCACCGGCGAAGATGTCGCCACGCTAGCGGACGCCTCGACCGCATGGACGGCGCCGGAGGGCGCCCGGCTAACGCCGTCGACGCCGGTGACGCTGACGCGGCAGGCAGGACCCAACCTCACCATCGAGCGCACCATTTCCATCGACGAACACTACATGTTCACGATCACCGACACGGTGCGCAACACGAGCGGCGCGGCGCTGACGGTGCGGCCGTTCGGCGTGGTGCGCCGCGAAGGCCTGCCACAAGACTTCCGCGTCAATCAGATCGTCCATCAGGGACTGATCGGCGTGTTCGGCGAGAACTCGCTGGAGCAAGTCACCTTCGGCAACGCACAAAAGCACGCTGACAATCGCGTGCGTGGACGAAGGGGGCCGGACGAACGAATCCAGGAAGCACAGGCGCAAGGCGGCTGGTTCGGCATCGTCGACCATTATTGGCTGGCGGCGATCGTGCCGGATCAAGCCGAGCGGTACTCAGCGTACTTCGACGCACGCCGTGAGGATGGCGAAGTCGCCTCCGATTTCCGCACGGCCTATCGCGGCGCTTGGCGCGAAGCGCCGGCGGGCGGGGCGATCACCTACACACAGCGCTTCTTCGCCGGCGCCAAGGAATACGAGCTGCTGACCGACTACGAGCGCGGTCGAACCGAAGCGACACGGAATGAACCATCGCACGAAATCGGTCAGCCGATCCCGCGCTTCGACTGGGCCATCGACTGGGGCAATTTCTGGTTCCTGACGCGCCCGTTCTTCGCGATGATGCACTGGTTCGGCGGCCATCTCAGCGGCGTGTTCGCGTTCGGCTTCGCGATCCTGCTCTCGACCATCGTCATCAAGGCGATCCTCTTCCCGCTCGTCTATCACTCGTTCAAGGCGATGGCGAAGATGCGCGGGCTCGCGCCGAAGATGAAGGAAATCCAGGATCGCTACGCGGCTGATAAACAGCGTCAGCAACAGGAAATCCTGCGCCTCTACCAGACCGAGAAGATCAACCCGGTCTCGGGCTGCTTGCCCATCCTGTTGCAGATCCCGGTGTTCTTCGCACTCTATAAGGTGCTCACGAACACCATCGAAATGCGTCACGCCCCCTTCCCGGGTTGGATCGAGGATCTGTCGGCGCGCGATCCAACGTCGATCTTCAATCTGTTCGGCTTGTTGCCGTACGATCCGGGCGCGCTTCCGCTGCTTGGCCCGATGCTGCTGATCGGCGCCTGGCCGATCCTCTATGGCATATCGATGTGGGCGCTTCAGGCGCTCTCGCCGCCCCCGACAGATCCTATCCAAGCGCAGATTTTCCGACTGCTGCCCATCGTCTTTACGTTCATGTTCGCCGCCTTCCCGGCGGGTCTGGTGATCTACTGGACCTGGTCGAACACGCTCTCGATCCTGCAGCAGTACGTGATCATGCGCAGGCAGGGCGTGGAGACACAGCTCGATACCTGGCTGAAAAAACGGTTCGGCAAGGACGACGATCGGGGCAGCGGCGGCGGCAGCAATAAGCGGGAAGCCGCCGCGGCGGAGTAGGCCGTGACGCCCGAAGAGCACGCCGCGTTCATCGAAGCGGGACGCTTGCTCTTCGCGGGGCCGATTGCGTTCGAACTCGGCGTTGTCAACATGGACTCGCTGCCCCACGCCGATGTGCCCGAAGTGGCGTTCGCCGGCCGCTCGAACGTCGGCAAGTCGTCGCTGATCAACGCGGTGACTGGACGCAACAAGTTGGCGCGTGCGTCGAATGAGCCTGGACGCACGCGCGAGCTGAACTTTTTTCGCGTTGGCGACACGCTGCGCCTCGTGGACATGCCGGGCTACGGCTACGCAAAGGCCGGCAAGGCCGACATTGCGCGCTGGACTGGATTGGTGCGCGATTATCTGCGCGGGCGCGCGGCGCTGAAGCGCGTTGTGCTGCTCATCGATGCGCGGCACGGCCTGAAGCCGCATGACAAGGAAGTCATGGACGCGCTGGATACGGCGGCTGTGAATTATCAGATCGTGCTGACCAAAGCCGACAAGCTGAAGCCTACGGAAGCAGAGGCGGTTGCGGCGGCCACGCGGGCGGCGATCGCAAAGCGCCCGGCGGCGCATCCCGAAGTGATCGTCACATCGGCGGAAAAGGGCGACGGTATTGCAGAGTTACGCGCTGAAATCGCGGCCTTGGCGTAATCGCCGGAACCGCTTAGGAACCGGCCGTGACCAAGCTCCCCGCGAAAGATCGTCTAGCCGCCCTGGGCGAAGGGTTGGCCAAGGCCAAGACGCTCGCCGAGGCGCTTCCGTACATCCAGATCTACGACCGCGAGACCGTGGTTGTGAAATACGGCGGCCACGCCATGGGCGATACCGACACTGCCCGCAAATTCGCCGCAGACATCGTACTGTTAAAGCTCGTGGGCATTCATCCCGTCGTCGTGCACGGTGGCGGTCCGCAGATCAGCCGCATGCTGGACAAAGCGGGGGTCAAATCTCAGTTCGTGGACGGGCTGCGCGTGACGGACGCCGACACCATGGAAGTCGCGGAGATGGTGCTGTCGGGCAGCGTCAACAAGGAGATTGCGCATCTGATCACCGCCGCCGGCGCGGAGGCTGACGTGCGCGGCGTTGGGCTGTCGGGCAAGGATGCGAGGCTGATCACGGTCGAGAAGGCGGTGCGCACGCGCAAGGACCCTGACAGCATGATTGAGCAGGCCGTCGATCTCGGCTTCGTTGGCGAGCCCGTGGACGTCGATCCGACATTGATCCAGGCTCTGATCAATGCGCCTGAAGATTACGTGCCGGTGGTCGCTCCAATCGGTGTTGCGGCTGATGGCAAGACCTACAACATCAATGCCGATACCGCGGCGGGCGCTATCGCCAAGGCGCTCGGCGCCAAGCGCTTCCTGCTGCTGTCGGACGTCGAAGGCGTGCTCGACGCCGAGGGCGAACTGATTCGCCGAATGTCCGTCGCCGATGCACGCGCCGCGATCGACAGCGGCGTCGCCAAGGGCGGCATGATTCCGAAACTCGAAACGTGCATTGCGGCGCTCGACAATGGCGTCGAGGCGGCCGTCATTCTCGACGGGCGCACGCCCCACGTTCTGCTGATGGAGCTGTTCACCGAACATGGCGCCGGCACGCTCATCCAGTAGGGCCTGCCTAGGGGCAGCGCTCGTGTGCGCCGCGCTCGCCGCGGTGCTGATCGCGTTTGCAGGGCGCGCGGACGCGCAACAGCAGCGCCGCCAGAGCAATGGCTGGCAGGTCTGCAACGAGACCAGCTATGTGCTCGAAGCCGCCGCCGGCCGGCCGGACGGCCGTGCCATCGTGGTGCAGGGTTGGACGCGGCTGCGTCCCGGCGAATGCCGTATCGCGGTGAACGCGCCGTTGGCGCGCGGCACCCACTATCTCTATGCGCGTACCTCGCCCGCCCATCGCGGCGGACGGCGCCAATGGGGCGGCGATGCGAGGCTGTGCATCGACCCTTCGGGCTCATTCACGATCGAGAACCCGCCCAATTGCGCGACGATGAGCCTGGAAGAGCGCCGCTTCCGCCGCGTGCAGATCAACAAACGCGACACCTGGCGCACATCGTTTTCCGAAGCGCAGCCCTACACCATCGCGCGTGCGCGTCAGGCTGGCCTGCAACGCCTGCTGACGGACGCGGGTTATGAATTGCGCGAAGGCCGCCGCGGCGCCGATCCGCGCCGCATCGCGCAGGCGATCGCGCAATTCCGCTCGCAGGCGCGCCTGGCGCCGAACGCCACCGAGAACCAGCTGATGGATGCGCTTGAGCAGGCCGCGCGGCGGCGCTCACAGCAAGTAGGCCTCACCCTCTGCAACCGCACGCGCGGGCGCCTCTGGACAGCCATCGCGCGGCGGCGCGGCGAAGGCTGGGAAAGCCGAGGCTGGTGGGCGCTCAACCCCGGCGGCTGTGTGCGCACGATCGACGAAGTGCTGATCCAGGAAGTGTATTACGTGCATGCCGCGCTCGAGACGAACGAGGGCCCGCGCATGCTTGCGGCCGGCGGCGAGCCATTCTGCACCAGCGGCGCGCGATTCGCAGTGCTCGGCCGCGAGAATTGCGAAGCACGCTATTACGACGAGCAATTGTTCACCCCGGTCGGCGCGCGCGGCCGCACGGGGCTCGTCGTGGACTTCGAGGAGCGTGACTTCCTGCCGCCGGGCGAAACGCCGCGACAGCTGCAAGCACTGCAGGACGCAGCACGCACGCCAGCTGCCGCCCGTGAAACGCCGCGACGCGGTCTTGAGCCAGGCAGCGCGCCTACGCAGGACCGCACCGACCCACAATGAGCCGCTTCAGCGCCTGGGTGTTCGACCTCGACAACACGCTCTACCCGGTCGCTGAAATCTACGACGAGATCGGCGAGCGCATGACTGCGTATATCTCGCGCAGGCTGGCGCTCGGGCGCGCCGAGGCGCTCGCTGTGCGCGAGCGCTATTTTCATCAATACGGCGCGACGGTTGTGGGGCTGGCTCGGCATCATGGCATCGATGCGCACGACTTCCTCGCCGACGTGCACGACGCCGACTATTCGGTACTTTCGCCGGACGCCGAGCTGGCTGAGCTGATCGCGGCCTTGCCCGGGCGGCGCATTATTTTCACCAATGGCGGGGGTGGGCACCCGCAGCGCGCGTTGGATCGGCTTGGGCTTGCGCACGTGTTCGAAGCCATCGTCGACATAGAGACGTGCGCGCTAGCGCCCAAGCCGCAACTCGAAGCGTACGAGCGGCTGATTGAACAGTGCAGAATCGATCCGGCGGAGACGCTGCTGATCGAGGACACGCTGCGCAATCTGGAACCGGCAGATGCGCTTGGTTTCACAACTGCACTTGTCGGACCGGTGCATCCGGAGCCGCGCCCGCCCTACGTCGATCACTGGGCGCGTGACGTGAAGGAATTGCTGCGCCGGCTTACGGCGACGTGACCGGAATGTCGGGCGGATATTCTC
>DASPMA010000124.1:0-2106 GCA_035627335.1 Binatia bacterium | reverse complement strand
GTCCTCCGAAGCCTTGGCGAGAAGGAGCCGCGCCTCTAGCCGCCGTTCAGGATAGCTCAAACTCACCTTGCGATTTTGCAGACCCATCTTGCGATTTCGGAGGGGTAGCCCGCGCCCGTCTCTTGCCCACAGGCAGAATTTTTCTCGCTGAAGCCGCAATTACACTTTCGGCTCGCCGCTGCGGTTCACACGCGCGATAACGGGGTTAATTCCAGGTCAGTCGCGGGCGCCAGATTGCGCGGACAGGGTTGTTCTTGCCGAGCCTACCCGGCGGTCGCGGAACGACTGTCCTTTCAAATGAGGCGATCGCCCGCCACATCCGCGCCTCGCTCGGCGCGCATGATCGCCTCGGGTGGCGAGATCGGGGGGACGTAAGCGCGGAGCGAGTTCCGCGCCAATGCTCGGATGATGAGCCTAATCCGAGCGGCGTATAAAAAGGTTGGTGGAAGGAATGGATCACGATTTCTGCAACACTGACGGCGCACGACGCCTGAAGCAGCGGATCGAGGAATACTGGCGCGAGCGCGGCTACCAAGTCGATGTGAAGCTCGTGGAAGCGGGTTTCGTGGCGGCGATGCGCTCGGCGCGCACCGATGTGCGCAGCGATATGGTCAACGGTCTCCCGACCAAGCGCGCGAGCGCGAACGACCGGGGCGGCCCAAACCCTAATCGCCGCGGCCTGATGGAGGTCGCGTAAGCGCCGAGGTTCTGCTGCGGGAGTTACGGGCGCGCCGCCAATAGGCGGCGGCAGAGCGGCGCCAGAGCCGAATAGCTGTCGATGATCGCGTCGGCGCCAAGCGTTTCGCAGGCGCCGTCGCAATACCCGAAACGCACGACAACGGCCGGGGCGCCAGCGCCCCGCGCCGCGCCGACATCGGCAACGGTGTCGCCGATCATCAGCGACCGGCGCACCGTCCCTCCCGCCCGTGTCACTGCGGCCTGGTAGTGCTCGGGGTGCGGCTTGCGCTGCGTCACCGCATCCGCGCCTACGATCGCGGAAAAGCGTTCGTCCATGCCGAGCGCTTCCAGTAATTGCACCGAAAGATCCGTGCGCTTATTGGTGCACACCGCGAACTTCGCGCCCAGCGCCGCGAGCTGATCCATCGCGTCGAGCACGTGGGGATAGGGCTTCGACTCGCGCGCGATGTCGGCGCGGTAAAAGCCGATGAATTCTTGCACCAGCGCGTCCAGCCGCTCGGCGGTGAACGTGACGCCATGTAGGCCCGCGACGCGTTCGATCAGCACGCGCGCGCCTTGCCCCACCAGTTGGCGCACCGTGTCCGCTTTCACCCGCGGCAGGCCTTCCAGGTCCATGGTCTGGTTGAGCGCGCGCGCAAGGTCCGGCGCGGTGTCCACCAACGTGCCGTCCAGGTCGAAAACAATGGTGGCGTCGGCGAGTTCGCCGCTAGTCATGGCTACAGCCCCAGTTCGCTCCCGCCCCGGCTTTCGGCTAGAACCGTCTCCGGATTCGGACAAGCGGAGTTCAAGTGACGGCGCGGGCGGCGATCATTTTGGCGGCGGGCCAAGGCACGCGGATGAAATCCGAACTGCCCAAGGTGCTGCACGAAGTCGGCGGCCGCGCCATGCTCGACTGGGCCATCGCCGCCGCCGCGCAGACTGGCGCGGAACGCACCATCGTCGTCACCGGGGTACATGCGCCCGCCGTTGGCGAGCACGTCGCCAAGCGCCTCGGCCCCAACGCCACGGCGATCCAGGATCCCCCGCTCGGCACCGCGCACGCGGTGCGCGCGGCGGAACAAGCGCTCGCCGGCTTTAGCGGCGATGTCATCATCCTTTACGGCGATGCCCCATTCGTGCCGCCGGCGCGCATCGAGGAGATGTTCGCACTGCGCGCCAAGGGCGGCCTCGTCGTGCTCGCTTTTGAGGCGCGCGATCCCACCGGCTATGGCCGTGTCATGGCGCGCGATGGCGCCGTCGAGCGCATTGTCGAGCATAAAGACGCAACCGAGGCCGAGCGCGCGAACCGCCTCTGCAATTCCGGCGTCATGTGCGTTGACGCGCGCACGTTGTTCCAGCTGCTCGCGCAGGTGCGCAATGAAAACGCCAAGGGCGAATACTATCTCACCGACATCGTCGCGCTCGGCC
>DASPMA010000123.1:0-3860 GCA_035627335.1 Binatia bacterium | reverse complement strand
GTCCGGACAGAGCTTGTACGACCGGCTCGGCGGCATTTTCGCGATCGCGGCTGTCGTCGACTATTTCAGCGACCGGATCATCGAGGATCCGATCGCCGGCGCGCGTTCGGCCAACGCTCAGCTCAGCGAATGGCACACCCGTCAACTTGGCCGTCTGCCCGGTCTAAAATTCATGCGCACGCTCTGGGTCGCGTCGATAACTGGCGGGCCGTTTCAGTACACGCCGGTGCGCGCAGGCGCGAGCAATCTGGGGCTGGAGAATGCGCATCGCGAGCTGCGCATTTCGCCGGACGAATTCGACGCGGTCGCCGGCGTGCTCTCGCGGACGCTCGACCATTTCAACGTGCCTGCGCGCGAGAAGAATGAGGTGTTGAGCGCCTTTGCCGCACACAAGGACGAAGTCACGGCAGGCTGGCGCGCCGCGCGCTAGCGCCGCCCGCCGATCGAGGCCCCGCGACTGCTGATCGCAGTTGGCGCCTGGGCGTTCCAACCGATACGGGAGGTCGCGCGAGAGGCGAATTGGCGCCCGGCTTCTCGCGCGAAGCGGGATGGGGGTTGCGGGCGGGCAGCCCGCCCTGGACAGCGCCGCTCGGGGCTGATCCACAGCCGGGGAACAACACCTTGCTGTCCGCGTTGGCAGACGGCTGCGGTGTGGGGGTACGTTGCGATCCGCAACCGCTAGGTCGCGCAGAATGAGGGAACCTAGAATGACCAAGCTAAGTCTGACGACGGCGCGCACACTGGGCGTCGCGATCTTCGCCGCTCTGGCCCTTGGCGCTTGCGCCACCAGGGACGACATCGCTCAGATCAACTCGCGCCTCGATTCCATCGACGCGCGTGTGCAGAGCGCGGCCCAGAGCGCCGAATCCGCCAATCAGAACGCAATGCGGGCGAACCAGCGGCTGGACCAAATGGAAGGCCGCATCCAGCAGCTGGAAACGCAACCGGCTCGCCGCGCGCGCGGTTAGCCGCCTGCTGCACAATTCGTGATGACGGTTTGACTCAGGACCTCCGCGTTCGTGCTAAGGAACCGCCTCATGAGTATGTGGACGCAAACTATCAGAGCCGTTGTTGGCTCGCTGGCGCTGGCATTCGCGACCTTCGGCGTGGCCGAGGCAGAGGATGCCGGCGCGCAGCCCATTTCCCCCGCGGATCAGCTGCCGCCGGGGCAGGATGTGTCGGACACTGCGATTGAACTCGCGGGCTGGGTGGTCGCGACCAGGGACAGCCAAGGCTATCCGTTCGCGATCATCGACAAGCGCGCCGCACAGATCCTGGTGTTCGGTCCGGACGGCCGGCTTCGCGGCGCGGCGCCTGGTCTGTTTGGCTCGGCGGTCGGAGATCACACGGCCCCCGGCATTGCCGGCCTTGCGCTGCGCGAAATCCCTGGCCGGGACCGGACAACGCCCGCCGGCCGCTTCGTGGGCGGTTTCGGTCCGTCCATCGACGCGGGACGCGTGCTTTGGGTCGATTACGATTCCGCGGTCTCGATCCATCCTACCGCGACGGGCGTCCCGGCCGAGCGGCGCGCCGCACGGCTTGCATCGCCTTCCCCGAACGACAACCGCATCACCCATGGCTGCATCAACGTCTCGCCAGAGTTCTACGACGGGATCATCCGTCCGACCTTCGAGCGGGGCGGCGTATTCTACATCTTGCCGGATCGGATGCCGTTGGCGGAGACCTTCCCGGAGTTCGCGGAAAGTCGCGCATCAGAGAGCTGAAGTTCAGCGCGCGGGGGCGCCCCTGCTTTCAACCGCACGCCGCAGGGACGATCTGGTCGTATTCGGGGCCTGAGAGCGTGAGCGAGCCGACGGGGAGCGGGTTGCCATGCTCGATCAGCACGGCGAGGCGCTTCTTGAAGAAACCGCCTTCCACGTAAAAGAGCGCGGCGCGCGGGCCGCGATCGGTGTCGACGCGGATGGCAAAGCCGCCGCGGTCGGGGCCTTCGGGCCAGCTGTCGCGCATCGGTGCAAACACGCCGGCGTGCAGACCCGCGATTTTCAGCCCGGCCATTTCGCAGAGCGCGCGCGCGGCCTTGTAGGCGGGGTCGCCGGCTTCGTGCGCTTCGCGCAGATGCGCGGCTTCCTGGCGGCGATGCTGATAGAGGCGGTTCGCGCCGGCCACGCGATTGAGATGCTGGCTCATCTCCGCGTCCGGCGCGAGCTTCAGCTTGCGCAGGCTCTTCAGCCAGGTCTTGTGGCGCGGCGCGAGCGGCTCCTGCGCTTCGAGTTCGGCAAGGCTTTTGTCGAGATCGCGCCAAGCCGCGGCCATGTTGCGATAGCGCTTCTCGCGCATCAGCTTGCGCACGCTCTTTCGATTGCCGCGGCGCAAGCGGATCATCGTGTTGAAGATCTCAAGATGGGGATCGGCGAGCATGCTCTTGAGGCCGGCCTGCGCGCAGCGCAGCGCCAGATCGTCGCCGCCGCGCGCCGCGAAATACTGCGCATGCCCGCCGGCCTTCGCCTGCGTGATGTAATCGTGGGCATAGAAGCCGAAGAGCGCTTCGGGGGCGAACTCGCCGGCAATGAACAGCGCCTGGTTCTGCAGCGCCTCGACCCAGGCATTGCAGGCGAGCACCAGCTGAATTGGATTGGCATGCACGGCCGCGCTTTCGGGCAGCACGATCTCGTCGACCAGGAGGCCCTGATAGGTCCTCAGCGGGGAGGCGCCTGTGCAGTGGGCGCGCTGGTATTGCGCCAGCCAGCCGCCCGGCTCCGGCGCCTCGATCGCCGGCGCGACCTTGGCTTCCCCGATATTTCCCTCCGCCATGGGGACATTAAGCAGAGTTTAGGCGATGTCTTCCACAGGTTTTTCGCTGGCGCCGCTCACGCGCGCGGCGAGGGAGGCAGCCATGAACTGGTCGAGGTCTCCGTCGAGGACGCCCTGGGTGTCGGACGTTTCCACGCCAGTGCGCAGGTCTTTGACCATCTGATAGGGCTGGAGGACGTAGGAGCGGATCTGGCGGCCCCAGCCGATCTCGGTCTTGGAGTCCGCCAGCTTCTGCGCTTCGGCTTCGCGCTTCTGCAGCTCCGCCTCGTAAAGGCGCGCGCGCAGCATGTCCCACGCGGCAGCGCGGTTCTTGTGCTGGCTGCGCTCGGCCTGGCAGGCGACGACGATGCCCGTAGGGATGTGCGTGAGGCGAACGGCGCTGTCGGTTTTGTTGACGTGCTGACCGCCGGCGCCGGAGGCGCGGTAGGTGTCGGTGCGCACGTCCTTGTCGAGGATTTCAATGTCGATCGACTCGTCGATCTTGGGATAGACCCACACGCTCGCGAACGAGGTGTGACGGCGCGCGTTTGAATCGTACGGGCTGATGCGCACCAGGCGATGCACGCCCGCTTCGGTTTTGAGCCAGCCGTAGGCGTTTTCGCCTTGCACCAGGATGGTCGCTGACTTGATGCCGGCGGTGTCGCCGCCCTGCTCTTCCAGGAGTTCGGTCTTGAAGCCGCGCGCATTGGCCCAGCGCGAATACATGCGCAAGAGCATCTCCGTCCAATCCTGGCTCTCGGTGCCGCCGGCGCCGGAGTTGAACTCGACATAGGCGTCGTTGCTGTCGGCTTCGCCGGAGAGCAGCGCTTCCAGTTCGGCTTGCGCCGCGCGCGCTTGCGCTTGCTTCAGCGTTTCGTGGGCTTCGTCGACGAGGCTCTCGTCGCCCTCCGCTTCGGCCATTTCCGCGAGTTCGAGGGAGTCGCGCAGATCGCGTTCGAGCGAAAGGATCGCATTCATCCCTGCTTCGAGCTTGTTGCGCTCGCGCATGAGCTTTTGCGCTTTTTCGGGGTCGTTCCAGAAATCGGGGCGCTCGGAGAGCGCGGTCAGCTCATCAAACCGAACTTGGGCGCGATCCCAGTCAAAGACGC
>DASPMA010000122.1:0-14267 GCA_035627335.1 Binatia bacterium | reverse complement strand
ATTGATTTCGAGAATCTCTATGCAGACCTCTACGGGCGATATGCCGTGGCGCCCCTGGCGCCTGACACACATCACTACGCCCAGTTCGGCCACCTCACTGATTATTCAGCGATCGTTTACACCTACGAATGGAGCCAATCGATTGCGCTCGATCTTTTCACAGAGTTTGAACGCAACGGCATTCGCGACCGCGCCACGGCGATGCGCTATCGCCAGCAAGTGCTCGCGCCCGGCGGCTCGCGGCCTGCGCAGCAGCTCATCGAGACCTTCCTAGGTCGGCCTTGGACGCTCGACGCCTATCGGCGCCGGCTAGCGGAGTAACGCCTAGCCCTTCACGCGCTCGGCTTCCTTCACCGCTTTGCTTGTGCGGATGGCGGCGAGAATGTTGGTGAGGTGGCGCGCATCGGCGACTTCGATGTCGAACACCATATCGAAGAAATCGACCGTGCGCTTGACCATGCGCAGATTCAGGATGTCGCCTTGGTTCTCGGCGATAGTTTTGCAGAGCTCTGCCAGCACGCCGCGCTTGTTCTCGACGGTGACGCGAATGCGGCCGGCCGCGAGGGTGCGCGCCATGGCGGTATGCGTCCAAGCCAGATCGATCCATTCTCCCGTCGTGTCCTCAAGAGCGGCCAGCTCCTCGCAATCGATGGTGTGAATGACGATGCCCTTGCCCGGCGTCTGCACGCCGATAATGCGGTCGCCCGGGATGGGCGAACAGCATTCGGAGAAATGCAAGGCGACGCCTGGCGTCAAATCGCTGCCGCGCACATAGAGCTTGGCCTTCTCGCGCTCCATCGGCCGGCGCTTTTCGTCAATACGAACCTGCGCTTCGAGACCAGGGAAGGCAGCGACGGCAACGGCGGACGCCTTGATTGAGCCCTCGCCAACGGCGACGAACAATTCCTCTTCATCGTGCTTGCCGAGACGCTCGGCCGCTTGCTGCAAGGCAGTTTCCGCCAGCTCATGGTTGTAGCGATGCAGCGCATGCGCGACGAGATCGCGGCCGAGGCGGGCGAATTCCTCGCGCCGCGCGGCGCGCTCAAGCTTGCGCTGCAGCGCCTTGGCGCGGCCGGTCTTCGTCAGCGCCTCGTAGCCCGGCACAGGCGCCGCGCGGTCGCCGGTGATGATTTCGACGACATCGCCGTTCTGCAGCGCCGTACGCAACGGGCGCTCGACGCCGTTGATCTTGGCGCCGACCAGGCGGTTGCCGATGTCGGAGTGTACCGCATACGCGAAGTCGAGCGGCGTTGCGCCTTGCGGCAAGGCAATCAGCGTGCCCTTGGGCGTGAACGCAAATACGTGATCGGAATACATTTCGAGCTTTGCGTGCTCGAGGAATTCCGTCGCATCACCGCCATGTTCGGCGATCTCCAAGAGCGAGCGTGTCGCCTCGCGCGCATCGAGACCGGCTGAGGCGGCCATTTCTTCGTCGAAGCCATAGGATTCGTTCTTGTAGCGCCAGTGCGCCGCGACGCCGTTTTCGGCAATCTGGTCCATTTCCTCGGTGCGGATCTGGATTTCCACCCGCACGTTGCCGGGCCCGATCACCGTGGTGTGGATTGAGCGATAGCCGTTCGGCTTGGGGTTTGAGATGAAGTCTTCCACCTGATCGGGCACGCAGCGCCAAGTCTGGTGGATGAGGCCAAGCGCGCGGTAGCAATCATCCGGATTGTTGACGATGACGCGGAATGCGTAGACGTCTGCCAGGTCCGAAAACTCGATGCTCTTGCGCTGCAGCTTGCGCCAGATCGAGTACGGCAGCTTTTCGCGCCCGAAAACGCGGCAATCGATGCCGGCAAACTCGAACACTTCCATGATCGTCTGCACGATGATGGCGACGTTCTGGCCTTTGTCGGCGCGCAATTGTTCAAGGCGCGCGTTGATCGCCGCTTCCGCCTCCGGAAAGGCTTCGTGGAATGCCAGGCTCTCCAGCTCGCGCGCCATTTTCTCCATGCCGATGCGGCGCGCCAGGGGCCCGTAGATTTCCAGCGTCTCCAGCGCGATGCGCCGGCGCTTGTCGGGGGTCGGCACGTGACCGAGCGTGCGCATGTTGTGCAGGCGGTCGGCCAGCTTCACGATCAGCACACGCACGTCGCGTGACATCGCCAGGATGAATTTCTGCAGGTTCTGCGCCTGCTTGTTCTCCTCCGATTGCATCTCCAGCTGCGAGAGCTTGGTCACGCCCTCGACGAGGTCGGCAATCTGACCGCCAAATTTCTGCTGGATCTCGTCGCGCGTTGCGTCAGTGTCTTCGATCGTATCGTGCAAGAGACCCGCGACGATGGTCGCGGCGTCAAGCTTGTATTCGGTGAGGATGCCGGCGACTTGAATAGGATGCGCAAAATAAGGGTCGCCGGAATGGCGCTTTTGCGCGCCGTGCTTCACCGTCGCGTAAACATACGCGCGGTTGATCAGCGACTCGTCCGCGGACGGATCGTACTCGCGGACACGCTCGACGAGTTCGAACTGGCGAAGAATCTTGGCGCGCGCGGGCGCGGGGCCCGCGCCGGTCTTTACCGAACCAGCCGGGGTCTTGGCGGCGACGCCGTCACCGCCGGACACGGGGCTAGTACCGTTCGTCGCGCTGGGCTTCGGCTTCCTGCTGGAGCGCGCGGAGCACGTCCTCTTCGCTCGTCTCCACAGGGGCGGCGATGGCCAGGCGATCCTGTTCTTCTTCGGCTGCCGCCGCCGGCTGCACGTCCTGGTAGAGCATGACGTAGCTGTCGCGCAGCTCTTCCACCGTAATGGCGCCGTCGCCGATTTCGCGGAGGGCCACGACCGGGTCCTTATCGCGGTCGCGGTCGACCATGGGCTCGGCGCCCGAGGAAATGTTGCGGGCGCGATGCGCCGACAGCAGCACCAGCGAGAACCGGTTTGGGATTTTTTCTACGCAATCTTCGACGGTTACGCGGGCCAAGGCGTGCTTCCTCTGGGTCAGACAGGGCTGGAATGAACCAGCAACGTAGTAGCTTTCCAGGTTTTTCGCAATGCGAAGGGCAGCCGCAGGCGCCTCAGTCCGCCTCGGACCGCAAATCGTCAACCCGCCGGTAACAGGACGGCGGCAGGCAGGCGAGCAGGTAGCTGGCGCTGGACTTGCTGATGGGGTGACGCCATTCCGGCGCGGCTTCCGCCAACGGGGCAAGTACAAAGGCGCGCTTGTCCAGCCGGCCATGCGGCAACCTAATGTCGCCGAAGGTTCCCACGAAGCCGTCCATCGCGACGATGTCGAGATCGAGTGTGCGCGCGGCCCACTTCTCCCGCCGCTCGCGGCCATAGCGCGTCTCGATTTCGCGCAGCACGTCATAGAGTGCTTGCGGCGCACGCTCGCCGGCGTCGACTACGACGACAGCATTGTAATAGTCGGGCTGGTCACTTGGTGGCCATGCGGCGGTGCGCCAAATCCCGGAGCAAGAGCGCAGTTGAAGCCCTGCCTCTCGCAGGGCAGAGACGGCGCGCGCCAACAGGGCCGGGCTATCCATCCCTTCAAACGGGAGGTTGGACCCTAAGGCGATGTAGGCGGTGTTGTGCATGTACTTGAATCATCGCAAGCGCGGCGACGCGCGTAAATGGATTTGAACGATGACCATACTCGATCGCCTCATTCATCCCGACGAGCGCGTCGCGCTCTTCATCGACGGCGCCAATCTCTATTCGGCTGCCAAAGCTCTTGCCTTCGACATGGACTATCGCAAGCTCCTGGAGGAATTCCGCAAGCGCGGGCGGTTCGTTCGCGCCTACTACTACACGGCCCTCGTCGAGGATCAGGACTTCTCTCCGATCCGCCCGCTCGTCGATTGGCTCGACTATAACGGCTATACACTCGTGACGAAGCCGGCCAAGGAATACACCGACGCCAACGGCCGCCGCCGTTTCAAGGGCGACATGGATGTCGAGATCGCTGTCGATCTCTTGCAAGCCGCCGCCTTCGTAGACCACGCCTTCCTGTTCTCCGGCGACGGCGATTTCGTCGCGGCCGTTGAAGCAGCGCAACGGAAGGGAATGCGCGTCAGCGTGGTGTCGACGATCAAGTCCAATCCGCCAATGGCGTCCGACGACATTCGCCGCGCGGCAGACAATTTTGTCGACCTCACTGATCTCGCGGGCCTGATCGGCCGGCCGCCGCGTGAACGTCCCGAGGGACGTTACGAATATGCCGACCAAGACGACGAACGGTGAGCGCAGTTCCGCCCGAGGCGCCGAAGGATTGCCCGCTCTGCCCGCGCCTCGTCGTCTATCGTGAAGAAAACGCGCGCGAACACCCGGACTGGTTCAACGGCGCTGCGCCTTCATTCGGCGACCCGGCGGCGCGCTTGCTTGTCGTAGGTCTTGCGCCTGGCCGCACCGGCGCTAATCGCACGGGCCGTCCCTTCACCGGCGATTACGCCGGCGAACTGCTCTACGGCACGCTGAACAAGTTTGGCTTCGCCCAGGGCGTCTATCGAGCCGATCCAAACGACGGCTTCCGTTTGATCGATGCGATGATCACTAACGCTGTGCGTTGCGCGCCTCCGGAAAACAAACCCACGCCCAGCGAGATCGCGACGTGCCGGCAATTTCTGACGGCGCGGCTCTCCGCGCTGCCGCGGCTGCGCGTGATCCTGGCGCTTGGCTCAATTGCCCACGAAAGCGTACTGCGCGCGTATGGACTGAAGCCGTCTGCGGCCAAATTCGCGCATGGCGCCGAGGCGACGCTTCCCGGGCTCGCCACCCTGCTCTCCAGCTATCATTGCTCCCGCTACAACACCCAGACCCGGCGGCTTACAACGGAAATGTTCGAAGCCGTTGTTGCACGCGCGAAGGCGCTTGTTGAGGCCTAGAGATCAACGTTGTACTCATAAGTGTACCGCGCCGCGACACCCGGTTCTGCGATTTCGGCGGCGGAGATATCCGCTTGACCCTCAGTGACGTGCCCCAGGCATATGCGCGCCAGGCCACGTCCATGCAGGAAATGCCCTCGGCCGGGTTCGATCGCCAGCGCCGCTTCGTAGTCGGCGAGCGCTAAGTCGCAAGCACCGCGCTTCAGGTGGACCAAGCCGCGGCTGTCCAGGGCGTTCGACGACTGCGGCTCTATGGTCAAAGCCGCATTACAATCGGCAAGCGCAGCGTTTAAGTCCTCGTCATTGATCGCGCGCACCCAACAACGATTGTTGAGGGCCGCCGTGTTCTGCGGTTCGCGCGCGAGAATCTCACTCAGCTGCGCGATCTGCTGAGCGACGGAGTCGACCCGTCCGCGCACGGCTTCCTCGCGGCGGTAGGCAGCGATCGAATGCCTGGGATCGAGGGCCAGCGCGGCGTCGTAGTCGCGTACGGCAAGGTCGAAGGCGCCGCGTTGCTGGTGGATGGCGCCGCGTTCGGAAAAGGCATCGGTGTTTGTCGCGTCTATACGAAGTGCGCGGCCAAAATCCGCCACCGCCCGCGCCTGCTGGCCCATCTCGGCGCGCAACATGCCGCGTTGGACGAAAGCTGAAGCGCGACGCGTGGGCTCTACGCTGGGGTCGAGGGCCACCGCAGAGCACGCCGCGATGCGCTGATCCGGATAGCCCTGGCCTTCGCACAGGGCCAGGTTCTGGGCCAAAGTCGCGGCTGGATCGGCTGGCGCGCACGCCGCGAGCGCCGCCGCGACCGCGACGAGGCCGGCAAGCCGCATCAGCCCTTTTCTCGCATCAGGCGCGCCTGCTGGCGTTTCCATTCGCGGTCCTTCGTCGCCTCGCGCTTGTCATGAGCTTTCTTGCCCTTGGCCAAGGCGATCTCGAGCTTAGCAATCCCGCGGGCGTTGAAATAGAGCTTGAGCGGCGCAAGGGTGCGCCCTTCCCGCTCAACGGCGCCCATCAGGCGCTTAAGTTCGCGGCCGCGGACCAGCAATTTGCGGGGCCGCCGCGGCTCGTGGTTGAATTGGCCGGCCGGCGGGTATTCCGGGATGGTCGCGTTGATCAGCCAGAGTTCGCCTTTTTCCGGGCTGGCATAGCTTTCCGCGATATTCGCGCGGCCGTTGCGCAGCGACTTGACCTCGGTGCCAACCAATTGAATGCCAGCCTCAAGCGTCTCCTCGATCATGTACTCGAAGCGCGCGCGCCGGTTTTCTGCGATGAGCTTGCGCTCGGGGTCTGCCTTTTTGGTCATGCCGCGTCAGATAAGTCCGGCGCGGGTCATGGCGGCGCGCACCTGCGCCTTGCCGGCGTCCGAGCACGCGAGCAGCGGCAGCCTTACCTCATCGCTACACAGGTTGAGCAGCGAACACGCGTACTTCGCGGGCGCGGGCGATGGCTCGCAGAACATCGCCTTGTGCAAGGAGGCAAGTTTGTCGTCGATAGCGCGCGCGGCGGCGTAATCGCCGCGGAGCGTCGCGTCCTGCATTTGCGCGCATAGCTTGGGCGCGACATTGGCCGACACGGAAATGCAGCCCTTGCCGCCCTCCGCGTTGAAGCCAATCGCGCTGGGGTCCTCGCCGGAGATTTGGATGAACCGCTCCCCGCATGCTGCGCGGTGCCGCGTCACCCGCGAAAGATCGGCGCTCGCGTCCTTGCAGCCCACGACATTTGAGAGTTTCGCCAGGCGGCCCATGGTCTCGACGCTGATGTCCACTACCGTCCGGCCCGGCACGTTGTAGACCACGAGGGGAATATCAACAGCATCGTTGATGGCTGCGAAGTGCGCGACAAGGCCGTCCTGGCTCGGCTTATTGTAGTACGGCGCGACCACCAACACAGCGTCCGCGCCGATCTTCTTCGCCCAGCGCGCCAGTTCGACGGCATGCGCGGTGTTGTTCGAGCCCGCGCCGGCGATCACGGGAACACGGCCGGCGGCGGCCTCCACACAAAGTTCCACAACCCGGATATGCTCTTCCGTGCTGAGCGTGGCGCTTTCGCCGGTGGTGCCGCAGGGTACGAGCGCGTGTGAACCTTCGGAAATCTGGCGTTCCACGAGGGTTTGGAAGGCACGTTCATCTACGATTCCGTCGCGGAATGGCGTAATGAGCGCCGGAATCGAACCGTAGAAGGCGGCAGGACGCTGATGGTCTGGCATTGGCGCGATTCCTGCCACAGTGTCAGGCAAGGTTAAAGTGCGCGTTCGCCCAGTGTTTTCCCGGCGACCGCGGCTGTTTCAGGATGAAGCAGAGGATGCTGATGGTGGCGAAACTGATGCGCATCACGACCATGGCGGTTGCGGCGACCTGCTTGCTCGTTGGCTCAAGCGCGGGCCAACAGGAGGCTGCACCCGCCGCCGCAACCGCTGACGCCGCGGTCTACTCGGCGCCGCCGTCGCGCGTCTCCGAAGCGGAACGCATGCGGCTGCGGGATGGGCTGGCGGCCGCGGAGCGCAGCGACTGGACAGGCTTGATGCAATTGCGCGATGGCGCGAACGATCCGCTGGTCCGCCGCATGCTGCAATGGCGTCTGGCGACCTCGGCCGAGGCGCCGCTCTACTTTTCCGATCTCCGCAACGCGCTGAACGACCTACAAGGCTGGCCCGGCCGCACCAACATGCGCGCCCGCGCGGAGCAGGCGATCCTGGACACCCGGCTTTCGGCGGATGAGCGTATTGGCTTCCTGCGGCAAGAAGGCGGACCAGTTTCCGGCGACGGTCGCGTCGCCTTGGCGATCGCGTTAAAGGAATCCGGCCAACGCTCCGAAGCCATCGAGATCGCGCGCGCCGCTTGGCGTGAGGATGCGCTGACGTCGAACGCGGCAGCGCGGGCGCGCGCCGAGTTCGGATCGAACTTCACGGCCGGTGATTACGCCGATCGCGTCGACATCCTATTGTGGCGCGACCAGCGCAGCGATGCGCGCGAGCTGCTCTCGCACGTGTCGGCCGCGGATCGCGCGGTCGCCAACGCACGGATAGCGATGCAGTCGCGTCAGCGGCGTGGACTCCAGGCGGCGGTCGACGCCGTGCCGGGCTCGCGCGAGGACGATCCGGGCTTCATGTATGACCGTGTGCAGTATCGTCGCCGCACCGACCAGCCGGTTGAGGCGATGCAGCTGGCCGCTCGGCTCGACCCACGCGAGGCGCCGCTCGCCGCCCGCGACGACATTTTCAACGAACGCCGGCTCTACGTTCCGCGTGCGCTCCGTGGAGGCAATCACCGGTTGGCATATCAGCTGGTTTCGAACCATGGGCTCTCGTCCGGCGAGGCGTTCGCCGACGCCGAATGGCTGTCCGGCTGGCTGAGCTTGCGGTTCCTCGACCAGCCTCAACGCGCGGCTGAGCACTTCGCGCACTTAAGCGAGAATGTTTCTTCGCCCGTTAGCCAGTCGCGCGCTCTCTATTGGCGCGCTCAGGCGGCGCAGGCGCTAGGCCAGCGTGACGAGGCCGAGCGTCTGCTGGATCAGGCGGCGCGCTTCAACTTCACCTATTACGGCCAGCTCGCCGCCACCCGCGGCGACCGCACCGCAACGCTCAGCCTGCCGGATACGTCCCGCATCAGCGACGCGACGCGCAATCGGTTCGAGAACCGCGAACTGGTGCGCGCGCTGCGGCTGATGGCGGACGTCGGCGCACAGCGTGATTTTGAGTCCATCGCATTCTATTTGGATGACACGCTCGACGATCCGCAGGAAATCGAGCTGCTCGCCCAGATGGCGCGCGAGCAATCTTACAATCGCACCGCTTTGCGCAGCGCCAAGGCCGGCCTTTTCCGCAACGTGGTTGCAACCAACGCGGCCTATCCACTGATTGAGCTGCCCTCCAGCGTGCGCTCGGGAGGTCGCCCTGAACCGGCGCTGGTGCTTGCGATCATCCGCCAGGAGAGTGAGTTCGATCCCGGCGTGGTTTCGCACGCGAACGCGCACGGACTGATGCAACTCATCCCATCGACCGCGCAGGCACAGGCCCGCCGCATAGGCATGAGCTATCAGCGTTCTGCGCTCACCAGCGATCCGCAATATAACATGACGTTGGGCTCATCGCACCTCGCCGATCTTGTTGACGATTTCAACGGCTCGTACGTGCTGGCTGCGGCGGCCTACAATGCGGGCTCGCATCGGGCGCGCGAATGGATCGGCGATTGGGGCGATCCGCGCTCGCGCTCAGTGGATGTCGTGGATTGGGTTGAACTGATCCCGTTCGCCGAGACGCGGAACTACGTGCAGCGCGTGATGGAGAACCTGCAGGTCTATCGCTATCGGCTCGCCGGCGAGCCGGTGCAGATCCAGATCGAAGAGGACCTCCGGCGAGGCCGTTATTAGGCGCGCAGCGCTTCCACGAAGGTCTCTTCATCGACATTGCCGCCGCTGGCGACGATCGCGACGGTCTTGTCCTTGAGCTCGACCTTGCCTTCCAGCGCCGCCGCCAAAGCAGCCGCGCCGGACGGTTCGAGCACCAACTTCAGATGCCGGAAGGCAAAGCGCATCGCGCGCCTGACTTCGCTGTCCGACACGGCCACAGCGCCTGAGAAGCGTTCGCGTGCGATGGCGTAAGGTATTTCGCCCATTTGCTCGGTAAGGAGTCCGTCGCAGATCGAGCGAATGCCAGCGGCGTTGCGCTGGATCGACCCTGCCTTCAGCGTTCGGGCGATGTCGTCGTGTCCCTCAGGTTCAACAACGAAGACTTGGGCGTCAGGAAGCGCAAGCGCGGTACCAGTCGAAAGCCCGCCGCCGCTGCCTTGAACCACCAGAATGTCCGGTGAGACCTCTTCGGCGATCTCCAGACCGAGCGTGCCCTGCCCCGCGATCACGTTCGGATCGTCGAATGGCTTGATCAGGCTTGCGCCGCTTTCAGCGGAAATCCTCGCGCCGATTTCCTCGCGGCTTTCCTTGACGCGATCGTACGTCACCACCTTGGCGCCAAGGCCGCGCGTGGTTTCCAGTTTGATGCGCGGCGCGTCCGACGGCATCACGATGGTCGCCTTGATCCCGAACAGCTTGGCCGCCGTCGATACGGTGATCGCGTGATTGCCGGAGGAGAACGCGATCACGCCCCGCGCGCGCGCGTCTGGCGAGAGCGCGGCAATGGCGTTGGTGGCCCCGCGCATTTTGAACGCGCCACCGCGCTGCAGATTTTCTGCCTTGACAAAAGCCTTGGCGCCGAGGGCGAGGTCGAGCGCGTCGTTGCGGATTAGCGGGGTGCGCACGGCGATGCCTTTGATCCGCTCAGCGGCGGCGCGGACATCGCTGATCGTCGGTATGTACATTATGACCCTCTCGGTTTCGCCCGGCGCGTTGGCGGCGCGCTGAGCGGATCTTCCGGCCACGGATGCTTGGGGTAACGCCCGCGCATTTCGCTACGCACCGCTGCATACGAGCCTCGCCAGAAGCCGGGCAAGTCTTTCGTGGTTTGCACAGGCCGTTGTGCAGGCGAGAGAAGTCGCAGAGTCAGCGGCACGCGGCCGCCCATGATGGTGGGATGTCTATCCTGCCCGAACAGTTCCTGCAGCCTGACATCAAGGGCGGGGCCGCCTTCAGCGGTATAGTCGATGATGAGCGAAGAGCCGGCTGGCGTTTCAAACTTAGCCGGCGCCTCCGTATCGAGACGGCGTCTGAGGTCATAGGGCAAGGACGACAACAAGGCGTGCAGCACATCCACCTCGCGCAAGGTGCTCGCTCCGCCCAATGCCGGCGCCAGCCAGGCGGACACGGTTTGCGTCAACCCTTCATCGCTCCAGTCGGGCCACGCCTCCCCTTCGATGTTGCGCATGAACGAAACGCGCGCTCGCGTCTGCATGGCGGCTTCATCCCAATCAAGCAGGTGCAGCCCTTCGCTAACCACCGCTTCGAGCAGCGCCTCTTCCAGTTCGGCGCCGGCGAGCCGTTCGGCCGGGCTTTCGGACAGTACAAGCCGCCCCAACCGCCGAGCGTGCCGGGCGCGCACGGCGCCCGTGGCGGGATCGACCGATACCGTCGCCCGAGTCTCGATCCGATCCGCGAACTGCGCCTCGATGTCAGCCAGCGTGATAGGCGCGCCCAGCAGCACCTGCGCGCGTCCAGCGGCGCCGGCAATGTCAGCAATGATGACGTAGGGCTCGCGTGCAAGGGGCGACGCGGCGTCAATCGCCGCGGCGCGTCCGTTCGCCATCAGGAAACCGTTGCCGCGCGCCTTGGCGACACGATCGGGAAATGCAAGCGCCAGTACGCGGCCAGCTTGGTCTTCATCGGCATTGCCAGGCGCGCCGCCGGCCGCCTTCGCGATTCGATCCGCCAAGCGCCGCGCCGCGTCCGCGCGCTGGCCGCGCTCCTCGGTAAAACGGTGCAGCCGTTCCCGTAGATCGGCGCTCCGGCCGCCCAGTCCTTGCTCCGTTACAAGCATCGCAATGCGGGCGGCGAGTAGCGCCTCACCCTGTGCCGCGGCGCCGATGACCATGTGCGCCAGCGACGGCGGCAATGGCAGACGCGCGATGGCGGCGCCGTGCGGTGTCAATCTCGCGGCTTCGTCCAATGCGCCGATGCGCTTCAGCAACGCGATGGCCTCAATCCATGCCGGCTTTGGCGGCGGATCGAGCCAGGCGAGCGTTGCGGGATCGTTCACGCCCCACGCCGCAAGATCGAGCGCGAGGCGGGAAAGGTCAGCGTCAAGAATCTCGGGCCGGTCAAATTCCGGGAGCGCACGCGTTTCGCCCTCGCTCCATAGGCGCCAACAGACGCCCTCTTCCAATCGTCCGGCCCGCCCGGCGCGCTGCGTGATTGCCGCCTGGCTCGCGCGCACCGTCTCGAGCCGCGACAAGCCTAGCGCCGGTTCGAAACGTGGTCGGCGCGCAAGACCCGAGTCCACGACAATGCGCACGCCCTCAATCGTGAGGCTCGTCTCGGCGATGGATGTTGCAAGCACGATTTTGCGTCGTCCGGCAGGCGCGGGGGCAATAGCCGCGTCCTGATCGGCAGGTGACATAGCGCCGTAGAGCGGTCGCACGTCGACGCTGACATCAGTGATGGCGCCGCGCAGCGCGTCGGCCGTGCGTTCGATCTCGCGGACACCGGGCAGAAACACCAGCGCGCTACCGCGTTCGGCGGCCATGACGGCGCGCACCGCTGACGCCGCCTCCTGTTCCAATGGTGCACGGGGATCGAGGGGGCGGTAAACGTGCCGCACCGGAAACATGCGCCCTTCGCTGACGATTACAGGAGCATCACCCAAGAGTGTCGCCACGCGCGCAGCGTCGAGTGTCGCCGACATCACGACGATGCGCAGGTCCGGGCGCAACGCACTCTGCGCATCGCGGGCGAGCGCCAAGCCAAGATCGCCCTCCGAGCTCCGTTCGTGGAATTCGTCGAAAAGCACGCAGACGACGTCCTTCAACTCGGGGTCGTCCAGAATCATGCGGGTGAACACGCCCTCGGTGACGATCTCGATGCGCGTCTTGGGTCCGATGCGCGAATCGAGTCGCACGCGATAGCCGATCGTGTCGCCGACACGTTCGCCGCACTGGCTCGCCATGCGCGCCGCCGCGGCGCGCGCGGCGATGCGGCGTGGCGACAGGAGCATGATCTTGCCGCTTTGAGCCCAGGGTTCGTCCAACAGCGCCGGCGGAACGCGCGTGGTTTTGCCCGCGCCAGGCGGGGCGACGAGCACGGCCTCGCTGCGGGCCGCAAGCGCGACGCGCAATTGGGGCAAGACCTCATCGACCGGAAGCATGCGCGGACTTAACCCGCCGGCCCGTCCCTGTCTCGCCGCATTGGCGTGGCCAAGTGGGGAAGGTATAGGCTGGCCGCGTCGACAGGGGAGCGGGATATGCGGATTGGGCTCTTGGGCCAGATTGCTGCGGTGATCGTGTTGAGCATGGCGCTGGGTTCTTGTTCGACCGGGCGGACCGCGGACACGCGGCGTGGGGTTACAAACGCGGCTTACACGCCGTTGCGAGATGTGAATCTCATGCGGCCTGAAATCCCGCTTCTGCTGCGCAATCTACAATACCCATACTCGACCGCGACGCTTACCGACTGCAACGCCATCACGCGCGAGATCGGGCAGCTCGACGCAGTACTTGGCCCTGAGAGCTATCAGCCTGGGCCCAATCGCAACATCTGGGACCGCAGCGGCGACTTCGTGGAAGAGCAAGTGATCGACGCGGCTGAAGGCACGGCGGAAGACCTGATCCCGTTCCGCTCATGGGTACGGCGCATCTCCGGCGCCAGCCGCGCCGAGCGCGAAGCGCTGCGCGCGGTCGCAAACGGTCAGCAGCGACGCACTTTCCTGCGCGGTTATGGCGCTTCGCTCGGCTGCCCGGGGATTATCCCGCCGCCGCCGCCACAACCGGTGCGGGCCCGGGAAGGGCGTGATCGTCCGGTGAACTGATCGGGCTCGCTGGCGCGCCCGGCAGCGATTGCTAGATTGGCGCGATGCAGCAGGAAGGCAGCTCATACCGCTTAAGCGCCACCGATCTTGTCGGGCATCTCGGATGCCGGCGCCTCACGCAGCTGTCGCGCGCGCTGGCGGACGGCGCCATTAAGCCGCCGCCGATCTACAAGGATCCGTTGTTGGATGCTTTGCGCGAGCGCGGCAGGCGCCATGAGCGCGCCTATGTCGAACATTGCGCACAACGGGGCGCGCGCGTGACCGATTTGACGGATTGCAGCCGCGGCGAAGCGCTCGCGGCTACGCGCGCGGCCATGCAAGGCGGCACGGACATTGTCGTCCAAGGTGCGCTCTCGAATGATGTCTGGCGCGGATATCCAGACGTACTCCGCCGCACTCCGCGCCAAAGCCGTTATGGCGCTTGGTCGTACGAGGTGCTCGACACCAAGCTTTCGCGTGAAGCCAAAACGGGCGCGGTGCTGCAAATCGCGCTCTATTCGGACTTGCTCGCCGCTGAGCAGCAAGCGTCGCCGGAGTTCATGTATGTTGTTGCTCCGGGGGATCCCTTTCGCGAATTGCCCTTCCGCGTCGACGATTACAGGGCCTACTTGCGCTGGGCCAAGGCGCACTTGGCGAGAACAGTCGGCGCTACGCCCGTCGAGCTGTATCCCGATCCAGTGTCGCATTGCGACGTTTGCAGTTGGTCGCAGACGTGTGAGCAACGCCGCCGCGACGACGATCATCTTTGGTTCGTGGCCGGCATCGGCAAGCGACAAATCGGCGAACTCGCCGACCACGGCGTGACCACGCTGGAAGATTTAGCCAACACGCCTCTGCCCTTGCCTTTCAATCCAAGCAGCGGCGCGCGCGAGACGTACGAAACACTGCGCGAGCAGGCGCGCGTCCAGTATGAAGGCCGCATCGCCGGCAAGCCGGTGCATGAGCTCATCGACGCGCAACCGGGCCGTGGACTAGCGCTGCTTCCTGCGCCATCTCCGGGCGACATCTTCTTTGACTTCGAGGGCGATACCTATGCCGGC
>DASPMA010000121.1:0-2632 GCA_035627335.1 Binatia bacterium | reverse complement strand
TGCGCCGCTTCGAGCGCGGCGCCGCGCGCCACAGCATGGGGATCGCGGTCGAGCCCCACCACGCGCGCCCCGCGCGCCAGCAATTCGCGCGAATAGCCCCCGCCACCAAAGGTAGCGTCGCAATAAAGCCCGCCCGTCTTCACGGCGAGCGCGTCGATGGCTTCGGTCAGGAGAACCGGGGCGTGGGACATCCGCGACAATCTTTTCGTCGCCGAAAGTAGCGGAAGAGTAAAACGCCAGTCGGCCTGTAAGCCGGGTTCTGTACCGGTTGCCCGGTGACGACCGTTCCTCTGGGACGCGCATTGCTACGCGCCTCTCGCGACCAACCCGAGCACAATCCGCGGACGGACCTGCTGCTTGCGCCCAAAGACGCAAACAACGCGCACTCCTATTCGGTCTTGCTCCCGGCGGGGCTTGCCGTGCCCGCTTCCTTACGGTCGCGGCGGTGGGCTCTTACCCCACCGTTTCAGCCTTGCCTGTGCTCGTTGCCGAGCCATCGGCGGTCTATTCTCTGTGGCGCTATCCCTAAGATCACTCTCGGCGGGCGTTACCCGCCGCCATATCCGCGTGGAGCCCGGACTTTCCTCGACGCTTGCGCGCCGCGGCCGTCCGGCCGACTGGCGGCTGCTATATAGGCCGAGGCGCGCCCCGATCCTAGTGACGCGTCCGTCCGTCAGCGCGCGACGTTCTGCGCGGCAAGCGAGGCCAGCAGCATCTGCGTTTCATCATCGATAAGCCCGTCGATTTTCGCCGGCCGGAAGCGGCGCTGAAACGCATGCAGCGCCGCGCGCGTCGCCGCGTCCATCACGCCGGTCATATCGAGCCCGTAGCCTATGGCAACGAGCTGCTGCTGCACCCGGCCGACGCGGTCTTCGCCCGGTTCGTGCTGAACCGGCGCCGCCTTAGGCCAGATCGAGACGCCCGCATCAGCCAGTCGTTTCCACGGAAACTTCTCGCCAGGATCGGCCTTGCGCTCCGGCGCGATGTCGGAGTGCGCGACCACGCGCGCAGGCGAAAGCTCAGGCCAGCGTTCAAAGATTTCGCGGAGTAGCGCAATCACGGCCTCGATCTGCGCGTCGGGAAATTCCGGCAGGCCGAAATCGTGGCCGCCATTGACGATTTCAATCCCGATCGAGCGCGCGTTCACGTCGCCCTCGCCTTCCCAACTCGACGCGCCGGCGTGCCAGGCGCGATGCTCTTCCGGCACGAGGCTGTAAATCTTGCCCGCTTCATCGACGACGTAGTGCGCGCTGACGCGCGACAGCGGCGCATCTTCAACGACATCGAACGATTGCCACGGCCCGGGATATTTGCCGGCCAGCGGCGCGGGATCGGTGAGGCGCGCCAGCGCAGTCTCAGCATCCTGCATGCCGGTGTAGTGCAGCACCACAAGATCGATCGGACGCGTCCGTGCGTCAAAGTTGGGCGAAGGGCGTTTGAGGTAGTCGGTCATGAGCGCGCCGGCATTGTGCCGGTATCGCGCGGCTCCTGAAAGCTCAGGCGTTGCGCCGCGTGTCGGTTTCCACCACCCAGCCGGTTGGCGTGCGGCGGGCGTCGAGCACTTCGGGGCCCGTCGATGCGGGTTTCCTGCGCCGCGGCATGAGCCGCATGGCGAGCGCGGCGCCGGCAATCATGAGCCCCACGACCAGGGCCGCAGCGAAAGCAAAAACCAGTGCGAGCGCCGAGCCAACCGCGAGCGCCACAAGCCCTGCCGCACGCCCAAAGGCGCTGAGTGCGGTCGAGCCGAAGTCGGCGGTCGCGTTCATGTCGCGGAACTCCTCCAGTTCAATATGGCTGACCAGGATCGCCGTTCAATAAGGCGTCCTCGCGGCGCATGTGGGCTGTGCTTACTTCGCCCCCACGCTCTGCTCTTCACGTATGCGTGCGTAGGCGGCGTTGATCGCCGCTGTCTTGTCGCGCGCGATTTCCACGAACTCGGGCGGCGCGCCGCGCTGCACCATTCGGTCGGGATGGTTTTCCGCGGCCGTACGCCGCCAAGCCTGGCGAACCTCTTCCATCGAAGCTCCCGGAAGCAGGCCGAGAATTGCGTACGGATCTCCGGCATCGGGTCCGAGGTTGGTTGCCTTGATCCGGCGGAACTCCATGTCGCTGAAGCCGAAATGGCTTGCGACGTCCTCCAAATATCCCAGCTCCGCTTCGCTCACCGCGCCGTCCGCACCCGCGATGTGGAACAGCCCGTCGAGCACGTCTTCCAGCAGGCAGGGGCGCGCCCGGTACTTCCGCCCAATCTGCTTTGCGTAGGAATCAAATCCTAGCACAGTCTGCTGCGCCAGCATGAAGGCGCGACGGAAGTGCTCTTCCTCGCCTGGGGGCGGGCGAAACACCTGGGCCGCGGCCGCCATCTCGGCCTCCGTCGTGCAGCCATCTGCCTTGGCCATCTTCGCCGCCAGCCCGATCACCGCCGCCGTAAAGCCGACGTCATTAGGACGGGGCGCGCACTCTTCGTTGAATTCCGGCGGATCGGCCTCCGGGTCGAAGGCGCGCGCAGCCAATTCCACGATGCGGGACCAAACGGACATGAAAGTATTGTCGCCGATGGCGCGCCCGAGCGCTACCCGGGTCACATCAATGTCAAGGTGCGCGGCTGACGCGCCAGATCATGTTGCCGACG
>DASPMA010000120.1:0-3312 GCA_035627335.1 Binatia bacterium | reverse complement strand
TGCTCGAACAGCCAGGCGCGCGCATCAGCGGCGGCGTGTTTCAGCGAATCGGTCACTAGATGATCATCACGCGGCGCTGCTTTGCATCGACTGATAATCGGCGCAGCAGGGTAGCCAGTTCGTTACGCCTCTTGTTAGAGCCGGGCCTTAGCCTCGGAGACCGGCGTGCACGCATCGGCAGATCCTGTGCTTGTTACGGGCGGGACAGGCTTCATCGCCGCCGGCTTGATACAGGCGCTCGCGCCAACATGGAATGTGCGCGCGTCGCAACGGCGCGAGGCGGTCGGCCCGCAAGATTATGTCGTCGGCGAGATGGGCGCCGGCGCTGACTGGCGGCGCGCGCTGGAGGGCGTGGGAACGGTTATTCATTTGGCGGGCCCGTCCAACTCGTACTTTCCTGATGACGTGCTTCGGCGCGGCATCGTCGGCGGGACCCAGGAATTGCTGGAGCAAGCCACGATGGCCGGCGTGCGGCGTTTCATCTTCGTGAGTTCGATGAAAGCATGCGCGGATAGCAGCGAAGGCCCCCCCTTGCGTGAAGACGGCGCGCCGCGCCCTTCGGATGCTTACGGGCGCTCGAAGCTGGAAGCGGAGCGCATTGTGCTGGAGCGCCCGGCGATCAACCCGATCGTGCTGCGCCCGCCGCTCGTGTACGCCGCGAGCGCCAAAGGCAATCTGAGCAAGTTTCTGAGCCGGCTCGATACCCCGGCCCCCCTGCCGTTCGGCGGCGTGAAAAACCAACGCAGCCTGATCGCACTGCCGTCGCTGCTCGAGGCGATCATCGCGGTGCTGCAGCATGAGAGCGAGCCGGTCGGCGTGTTTCATGTGGCTGATGAGCCCGCGGTCTCGACGCCGCAAATGGCGATGTTGCTGCGGCAGGGAATGGGGCGGCCATCTCGGCTGTTCGCGATGCCGGGCTTCGAAGCATTCGCCCCGCCGCCTTTGGTGCGCAGCCTCGCGGTGGACACCAGCAAGTTTCGAGCAACGTTCAATTATTCGGGCATAGACACGCGCGAGGGCCTTGTCGCCTGTGGCAAGGCGTGGCGGGACGCGCATTGAGCAAGCCGAAGCTCCTCTTCTTCGCAACGGAGGACTGGTTCGTCCGGTCGCACTTCATGCCGCTGCTGCGGCGAGCGCAAGATGATGGATTTGAGGTCCTCGTCGCGGCCCGTTCGTCGGGCGCGTTGACGGATGTGAGTGTGATCGATACGCCCTTCGCACGCGGTTCAATGCTGCCTTGGGATATGGCGCGACAGGTTGGGCATCTGCGCGACCTGCTGGCGCGCGAGCGGCCGGACGTCGTGCATGCAATCGCGCTGAGGCCGATGGCGCTGCTGGCGCTATCCGGGTTCCGCGACGCCGGGCTTGTGTTCGCGCTGACGGGCCGCGGCTATCTGGGCGTGCGGCGTTCGCCCTGGACGCAGATTTTGAACAGCGCTCTCAGAACCGTGCTGCGCCGTACACTCTCCGAACCGCGGACCCTTCTGCTGGTGGAGAACACCGAGGATCGCGACTGGCTTGGCGACGAGGGGGATCTAGATCGCCAGACGCTCATCATGCCTGGCGCCGGTGTCGATCCTGCCGCCTACACACCCGCGCCAGAGCCCTCGCACGGCCCGGTCGTAGTGGGGATTGTCGCGCGCCTAGTCTGGACCAAGGGCATCGATCTTGCCGTCGATGCGGTGCGGCGATTGCGTGAGCAGGGCGAGGATATTGTTCTGCGCATTGCCGGGGACATCGATGTCGAGAGTCCGGAAGCGGTAGATGCACGGACGATCGCGCGCTGGCGCGAACTCACCGGCGTCGAGGTGCTGGGGCGCGTCGCGGACGTCAATGCATTCTGGAGGAGCGCGCACATTGCTTGCCTGCCCTCGCGCGGCGGTGAAGGTTTGCCGCGATCTTTGCTGGAAGCTGCCGCCTGCGCCCGGCCGATCGTGACGACAGATGCGCCTGGGTGCTTGGATTTTGTCACCGACGACGTCGGCGTCGTCGCGCCGGCGGAGAATGCGGACGCCTTGATGCATGCGATCCAGGTGCTGGCTCGTAATGCGGCTGTGCGCGCCGCCATGGGAGCTGCCGGTCGCGCGAAGGTGATTGCGGAGCACACGGAAGACCATGCTGCCGATGTCGCGGCGAAGGCGTGGCAGCGCGTACTTGCGCGATGAGCAAGCGCTTTCTCATCTGGTACTGGTCGCCGAGTGGTGGAGGCGGCAGTCAGTATGCCGTGAAGCTGGCGCAGCGCCTTGCCCGCCGCTTCGGCGACGACGCCATCACGCTGTCCCTGCACGCCGACGATCCAAGCCTTGCGTTGGCATCCGCAAACGCGTTCGAGACACTTGCAGCCAACGTTGTCACCGCGCGGCGCCAGCCGCTGGGCACGGTCGCCGGTCTCGGCGCCAGCGCACGCGTGCTGGCGGATCATGGAAGCAGAGCGGATTGTGTGATCGTGCCTATGAATTTCGCGGCCGCCGCGCCGCTGGCGATGGGGCTGCAGAAGCCTCTCGTCTATGTCGCACACGATCCTAAGCCCCATCCGGGCGATTATGCGCAGGTGCTGCAGCGGGCGACGCAGGCCGCGCTGCTGAGAAAGAGCACCCGCATCCTCGCTCTTTCGAACTACGCGGCGCGCGAGCTGGCGCGCTCCGCGGACACAAGAAGCAAGCTGGAGGTTGCACCGCTCAGCTCTGTGTTCGAACCGTACGAGGTTTCGCCGCGCGCTGTGGGGCCGGTGCTGCTTTTGTTTGCCGGACGCATGATCGCTTACAAGGGCATCGAAATTCTGGCCGAGGCGCTGGCGCGGCTCGCGAAGCGTGACGACTGGCGCTTGACCATTGCGGGGGCCGGCCCGGCGCTCGATGCCGCGGCAGCGCGGCGCTTCGAGCTTTCGCAAGTGGAGCGCGTAACGCGCGGCTGGCTAAGCGAAACGGAACTCGATGCGCTCGTCGCCGATTGCGACATCCTGCTGGCGCCGTACCGCTCGGCGACGCAGTCAGGCGTCGTCGCGCAAGCGCTGGCGCATGGAAAGCCGTGCGTAGTGACGCCGGTTGGCGCGCTCGGCGAGCAGATCGGCGAAGGGCTCGGCGGCTGGATGGCGGAACGGGCGGATGCGCCCGCCTTTGCGGCGGCGCTGGAGAGAGCTCTAAGCTCCGTTGACGCGCTGCGAGAAAGGCAGGCGGGCGCGCTGGCGATCGCGCGCGCGGCGTGGCAGCACGATTATTGGCGCTGGCTCGAGGAAATCTGATCGGCCCCGCGGAATGCGCCCAGCGCCTGGTTCCGCATTGCGACGCCGCGGCCCGCGGCGATCAGCGCCGC